>NCDW01000288.1:0-2540 GCA_002280395.1 Flavobacteriales bacterium 32-35-8 | reverse complement strand
ATTAAAATGGATAGAATAATTCTCGGGTTCGGTTTTAATAATTTTAGGAGGATCAAGATCTTTTGGCCCGCCTTCAGGATTGCCACGATTGGCACAGTTTATAAAAAGGGCACTTATAAAAACTATTAAGATGAAATTTGAAAGGGTCTTATTCATTACCAAATGAAACTTTTGCACAAACCTACATAATTTTAAGATATAACGTAAGGGTTAAGTTTGTTTTGTATAACGTAGTAAATATTAATAAATTTTCTAGATGTTTAAAGGTTTTAAATTTACATGTTGTATTTGTGGATTTCCTTCAACGATTTTATAAAACGAGTTTAATTTAATGTTTTTAAATGTTTGTTGCGTACCACTGCCAGCCCATATAATTTTTAATTCTAGAATCTCTGAAGCTTTTCCTAAACCAATTTCGGCTCTTAATGTAGACGCACCAAAACTTCCACCAGAGCTTATGGTATGATATATTTTACGAGGCTTGCCATTTTCCATAGTGGTTACTTCTAATTTGCTTCCAATGGCAGAACGATTTGCTTTGGTGCCTTCTAACCTAAAAGATACCCAGTTATTATCATTTTGATATGGATTTTTTAATAATGAATTGAAAAAATTATCACCTTCATAAGCACCTCCCATAACAGTATGTATGTCTTGGTCGCCATCGTTATCAATATCCGAAAAGGATACGCCATGACCTTTTTGAACGTTTCCAAAACCGCCAGATGTTGTCACATCCTGAAATGTTTGTGCATTGTTGTTTCTAAATACCTTAGAAGGGATAATTGATTGAAAATTTGGTTCGCCCGTATTAAGAAAAATGTCTAAATAGCCATCATTATCCAGATCGCCATAATTGGCTCCCATGGCATATCCTATTTTGTTCAGTTCCACTTCTTTGGAAACATCTTCAAATACACCGCCATTGTTTTTATAAAGGTGCATCGTTTCTGCGTAAAATGGTTCGCCCAAAAGTTCGCGCACAATTTCACCAGCAATAGGAGTATTAGATAGGGGTCTGTAGCCAGCTACAAAAATATCCATCCAGCCATCGTTATTGTAATCAAAGGACCAAGTAGGGAACGTTGAGACAATAGCCCCTAATCCAATACGTTCTCCAATTTCCTCAAAAGTTAAATTTCCTGATTTGTCTACCCCCTTATTCAGGAAAAGGAGATTTTTACTGCCAGGCAAGAGTGTGGAAACATATAAATCCATCCAACCATCATTATTAAAGTCTATTGCGGCCACACCTTTAACAAAATGGGGATTACTAGAACTGGTAACAGTAAGTCCAGCACTAATGGCATGATTCGTAAAAGTGCCATCTCCATTGTTTATATAAAACTCAGATTCATATATGTTTTCTGGATCCGCTTCATTGCCAACAAATAAATCCAACCAACCATCATTGTTAAAATCTGTCCATGTAGCCGCTTGGGTTGGCATAAATGATAATAAACCTGCTTCAATGGTAACATCCGTAAAGGTGTCATCGCCGTTATTTCGTAATAAAGAATTAGGTTGCTTTCCATAAGCCCCCATCCATGCACCTCTCATAATAAAAACATCTAGGAAGCCATCGTTATTATAATCGGCCTGTACAATATTCAAACCACCACCAATTGCCATAATGCCAGCCGATTTAGATTTGTCTGTAAAAGTTCCGTCACCATTATTTACAAAATATCTAAGATGATGGGAAGGAAACCAACTGGAAACCACTACATCTAATAGATTGTCATTGTTAAAATCATCTACAATACCGCCACCAGAAAGCCCGTCGGCATTTAAACCCAAACGGGGGGCTATATCCTCAAATTTTTTTAATGGATAATCCGATTCAAATGCACTTTCTGGGATAAGCCATTTTTCTGGAACACCCGAAGGGTATTCTCCAAGCGTCATATAGGCAACATTTAATAACCACCGACTTGTATAATCTTGTGAGTCGTTGGTGAGAAATTGTTCAAATAATGTTATGGCTTTTCTAGAACCTTCAGGCATATGGTGGTAACCCTCCGGCTGGATGGGAACAATACAGGAGGCAGATGCGTCATGGTGATTAATGCAGTTTTCCTGTTCACCTAATCGCATGTAAGCAAGGGCTAATAAAATGCTTATTTTTTTTTCTTCATTGGCATTTAAAGTGTATCTCAATAAGCCTTTTTTGCTTTTTTCCAATAAATTTTCTAAGGCTTGAATGGCGACTTTCGACTTACCTGCAAACAGTAGAGATTCAGCTCTCATTAACTTATAACTGTCTTTTTGGTCTTCAGGAACTATTTTAAGAATGCTATCAAGTTGTTTCACTCTGTATGATGCTCCAAATGCATTTGGATGTGCAAAAAATTGTTCATTAGCTGTTTTCTTTATGAGCTCTTCCATGCTCATTTCTTTTTTGACGCATGAAGTAATTATTAATAAAAAAAATAGGAAATGGAATGGAAATTTTGGCAAATACTTTTGGTTTTTAAGCATTTTTATAAAAATTAATGTTGAGTTCACTACAAAATGAAACTTTTACACAAATTTACATA
>NCDW01000041.1 GCA_002280395.1 Flavobacteriales bacterium 32-35-8 | reverse complement strand
GCGATTATCACATTAACTTCCGATTTTGGTGAAAAAGATCACTTTGTAGGTGCTATAAAAGGCGCTATTTATGGTGAACTCCCCAATGCGAAAATTGTTGATATCTCACATTATGTATCGCCATTTAACATTCCCGAAGCGGCATACATCATTCAAAACGCTTATAAAAGTTTCCCTAAAGGAAGTGTTCATATCATTGGTGTGGATTCTGAATTAAATCCAGAGAATAAACATCTTGCCATAAAACTGGACGAACATTATTTTATTTGTGCGGATAATGGTATTATGAGCATGCTTGGCAGCGAGATTGTCCCAGAGAAAATTGTTGAAATTAACATCCACAATAAAATCCATGGCAGTTTCCCTAGCCTAGATGCGTTTGTAAAAGTAGCCTGCCATATTGCAAGAGGTGGCACGCTAGAGGTTATTGGAAAACCCATTAATGCCATAAAACCTATTAAAAACCTAGTGCCGTTTATAAATGAGGACAAAACCCAGATTATTGGTAGCATCATTTATATTGATAATTATGGCAACGTGGTGACGAATATTAAGCAAAGCTTTTTTGAAACCGTTCAAAAAGGACGTGATTTTGAAATTTCGGCACGTAATAATAAATTTAAAACCGTTTTTTCAAAATACAGCGATGTTGTTAATTTTGATATCCCTGAAGATAAACGCCATGATGAAGGCCGAGGTTTGGTTGTTTTTAATTCGGGCGGGTTTTTAGAGATTGCCGTTTACAAAAGCAACCCAACTACCGTAGGCAGTGCCTCTAGCCTTATGGGATTGAATTTAATGGATACCGTAAGCGTTAATTTTATTGCAACACCCATGGTTCCTAAAAGTAAAGAAAGTATAAGCACCTTGCAAGATTATAAATAATGAAAACTTTTAACTTTTAACTTTTAACTTTTAACTTTAATTAATGTTTGCCATTTTAAAAAAAGAAATCAATTCGTTTTTTGCGTCGCCAATAGGGTATTTGGTCATCGCTATTTTTCTGATTTTAAACGGCTTGTTTTTATGGATTTTTAAAGGAGAATTTAATGTGTTGGATTATGGTTTTGCTGATGTATCATCATTTTTTCTATTAGCCCCTTGGATATTGATTTTCTTGATTCCCGCCGTCACCATGCGGAGTTTTTCAGATGAAAAAAAACAAGGAACATTGGAATTATTGCTCACCAAACCCATTTCGCATTTAAAAATTGTACTTGGTAAATATTTTGGGGCTTTAATTTTAATCATCATCGCCTTATTACCAACATTGCTTTATGTGTACACGGTTTACCAATTGGGAAATCCAGTTGGGAATTTAGATATGGGCAGCACATTGGGGTCGTATTTCGGACTCCTTTTCTTAGTTGCATCTTACACGTCGATTGGGATTTTCACCTCGACCTTATCAGATAACCAAATTGTAGCGTTCATTATTTCGGTATTTTTATGCTTTTTGTTTTATATAGGTTTTGAAGGTATTTCGGAATTCACTTCAAGCTCTTTTATTGAACAACTAGGCATGAGCTATCATTTTAAAAGCATGAGCCGTGGCGTTCTCGATACCCGGGACATTATTTATTTTTTAAGCGTATCCGTTTTCTTTTTAACCATTACTAAACTCCATTTAAACAGAGAGACCAAATGATTATTACTCCGCTTTTTATTATTTTTATAAGTGCCGTATTCATCCTGACTTGGATATTTGCAAACACCATCGACAAACGTAAATGGGTCAGCCTTTTAATAAGCATTATAGCAACGCCTATTGTTTATTTTTATGTTTTTTACCCGTTTATAAATATCTTTTTTAGTTATCATCACCAAAAACATTTCGATTCGGAAGCTTGGAAAGAAAAACCCGCTTTAAGATACGAAATGAGTACCCAAGTCGTTAACCAAAACTTATTTATAGGAAAGACTAAAGAAGAAGTTAAACAAGTTTTGGGTAAAAGCGAATGGTATGGTTGGGATGATTCCATAAAAGCCAATTCACCAGACAAATGGAATTACAATCTTGGTTTTAAGCCCGGTGCATTTAACATGACCCAAGAGTGTTTGGAACTTGTTTTTAAAGACAATCAAGTAAAGAGCATTTCTCAATATCAAATGGAAAAGGACTTTGAAGACAAAGAGCTTGAATAAGAATATAAAAAGCATAAGCATTCTTTTAGCGGCTTTAATAGGTATTAACTATGTAAGCAGCATCGTTTTTAAACGTTTTGATTTAACTGAAGACAAGCGTTATACCTTAAGCGACGCCACAGTTAATATTGTTAATGATGTCGATTCTCCCATCATTATTGATGTGTTTTTGGAAGGCGATAATTTCCCTTCGGAATTCAGACGCCTTCAAAATGAAACCCGCCAGTTGCTAGAAGAGTTTTCAGCAAAAAACAGCAACATTGTCTTCAATTTCATGAATCCGTTAGAGGATGAATCCACCCGCGAACGCAACATGCAACAATTGGTACAACGAGGCTTAACACCTATGCAATTAAGCGTTCAGGAAAGTGGAAAAGCCACCCAGGAAGTTATTTTTCCTTGGGCTTTGGCAAGTTATAATGATGAAACGGTAATTATTCCGTTGGTGAAAAATAAAATTGGCGCCTCACAACAAGAATTGGTCACCAACTCCGTACAGCATTTGGAGTATGCTTTTGCCGATGGTTTTAGCAAACTTACAAAACCAAAAAGTAGAAAAATAGCCATTTTAAAAGGTAATGGGGAGTTGCCAGATAGATACATTGCCGACTTTGCAAAAAAACTAGGTGAGTACTATTTTTTAGCACCTTTTACCTTGGATAGTGTGGGTGTAAATCCGCAAAAAACATTAAAGGATTTAGAGGTTTTCGACTTGATTATTGCTGCCAAACCAACTGAGGCGTTTACCGAAGAAGAAAAATTAGTATTGGACCAATACACCATGAACGGCGGAAAAAGCCTTTGGCTTATTGATGCCGTTGCCATGGAAAAAGATAGTCTTTATAATGAATCTGGAAGTAATTTTGCTGTGACTAGGGACTTAAATTTAACGGATTTCTTTTTTAAATATGGCGTTAGAATAAATCCGGTGTTGATTAGCACCCTCTACTCTGCTCCTATTACTTTGGCTATGGGCGACGGCAGCGAATCACAATTTCAACATCTAAGATGGCCGTATTCGCCATTGGCATCCTCAAACGATAACCATCCCATCGTTAACAATCTAAATTTGGTGAAGTTCGATTTTGCCAATCAAATCGATACACTTAAAAACGATATTCGAAAAACCATTCTTTTAGAAACGGCACCGCTCACAAAATTGGAAGGCACACCTAGACAAATAAGTCTTGACGTTGTTACCCAAGAACCCAATCCTGCCCTATTCAATATTGGCAATCAAACGCTAGCTGTTTTGTTGGAAGGTGAATTTACGTCGGTTTATGAAAATAGAATCAAACCCGTTAAACTATCCAAAGAAAAGAATAAGAGCAAAGCAACCAAAATGATTGTGATTGCAGATGGTGATGTCATTAAAAATGATGTAACCCGAGGCGAACCACAAGAATTAGGTTTTGATAAGTGGACCGGACAATTATACGGAAACAAGGAATTTTTATTGAATGCCGTAAATTATTTATTGGACGATGACGGACTTATAAACATTCGTTCCAAAGAAATAACGGTGGCCTTCTTAAATCAGGAAAAAATAGCCTACCAAAAAACAACCTGGCAACTCGTAAATATCGCATTGCCACTGGTATTGTTAGGCATCTTCGGTTTTGGGTTTAACTACTTCAGAAAGAAAAAATACACGGCCTAAATGTTAATAAGTTTGTTTCCTATTTTAGGTTGTATGGGATATATTTGTAAGTAGTATTTTTTCAATAAAATCGTATTCATTTTCTTTGAACCAAGTGTATTTTGTTTTTAAAAAAGAAAAACAAATGGATTTGTTTCAGGCAACCAATAATAAAATAACAACAATTTTCAAATGAAATTTATAGTATCAAGCACTTATTTATTAAAGCAATTACAAGTTTTAGGCGGTGTCATCAATAGTTCAAACACCCTGCCTATTTTAGATAATTTCTTATTTGAATTAGATAAATCGAAACTTACGGTGTCTGCCAGCGACTTGGAAACTACCATGTCATCCTCACTAGAAGTTGAAAGCGATAGCAAAGGTAGTGTTGCCATTCCTGCGCGCTTATTATTGGAGACTTTAAAAACATTTCCCGAGCAACCTTTAACCTTTGTTGTGGAAGATAATAATACGGTTGAAATAAGCTCCAATCACGGTAAATATGCCTTGGCGTATGCGAACGGCAATGAGTTCCCAAAAGCAGTGGCTCTTGAAGACCCAAGCACCACTATCGTAACTGGCGATATTTTGGCAACTGCCATAAGTAAAACCATTTTTGCGGCTGGGAATGATGATTTAAGACCTGTGATGAGTGGTGTGTTTTTTCAATTTTCTACATCAGGCTTAACATTTGTAGCAACGGATGCCCATAAATTGGTTCGTTACAAACGTGAAGATGTAAAAGCCAATCAAGTAGCGGAATTTATCATGCCTAAAAAACCATTGAATCTTTTAAAAGGTATTTTGGCAGGTAGTGAAGACGATGTAAAAATAGAATATAATGATTCCAATGCTAAATTTACGTTTGGTAATTCGGAATTAATCTGTCGTTTGATTGATGGAAAATATCCGAATTATGAAGCGGTGATTCCAAAAGAAAATCCGAATAAACTAACCATTGACAGAACCCAATTTCTAAATTCCGTACGTCGTGTGAGCATCTTTTCTAATAAAACAACACATCAAATCCGACTTAAAATTGCGGGTGCGGAATTAAATATTTCTGCGGAAGATATTGATTACAGTAACAAAGCTGAAGAGCGCTTGACTTGCGATTATCAAGGTGACGATATGCAAATCGGCTTTAACTCCCGTTTTTTAACGGAGATGTTAAGCAATTTAAATGCAGATGACGTACAGTTAGAAATGAGTTTGCCAAACAGAGCGGGGATTTTAACGCCAGTGGACGGCCTTGATGAAGGGGAACAAATTACGATGTTGGTGATGCCCGTGATGTTGAATAGTTAATCTAATTCCCTGCGCAAGCAGGAATGACAAAATAAAAAAGCTCACCAATAGGTGAGCTTTTTGTTTATCTCATACTAAACTAACTAATAAATTTAAGAGATAATGGGTATGTTGGAGTTTCGCCATGACTGGCTTTTATAGCATTAATAACAGGAAAAATAATGGATATGATTCCAAGAACCACAAATCCCAAAAGACCAAGTCCCAGTAATAAAATCAAAGGAATACAAATAATAAAGTAAACGATTAAACTCAATTGAAAGTTTACAATATTCTTACCGTGGGCATCCATATTATAAACCTTTTCCTTTTGTGTCGCCCAGAGGATTAATGGAATGATTAAACTTCCAAAACCAACAACCAATGTTACCAATTGGCTTAAATGGGTAATGACGATTAATTGATTATCTTGTCTCATGGCTGTTGTTTTTTGATTGATATGCATATGACGATATGAATCAAAAAATGTTACAGGCCGTTATAGGAAAAATTAATCTTTTACACCCAACTTTTCCAAAATGGTATCCATTAAACACCATTTGGTGATGGATGACTGTAATAAATTGGCACCCACAAAAGCGGTAAACCACAACCAATTTTGGTTGACATAAATGGCAAGCAATAAGCTAATAAGGATGAAGGTGCCTGCTACGGCCCTGACGATTCTGTTTTTCATATCGGATAAATTTAATTTGATTTTTCTATGTTTACAACGGCTACATGAATATGCGACAAGCTTTGTTGCTGCTGATTAAAATTGTTGATTAATTCAAAAAGCGAATCAACATATTCTGCATTAACAAAGGCATAAAAAAGTATTGATTCCGTTTGGTTCATCTCACTGGAAAACCAATTAGACTCCATGGCATCTTCAGTGCTATCCCTATAGCCCGTAACCTCTCTAAAAGAGAATGTTTTCACATGGGCTTTTTTCAATAGCAGCTTGATATCTTTTTCAAACTCTTTAATGGCGGTAATAATGACTAGTTTCATGGACTTATAATTTTGGTTTTTGGTCATTTATATTGCTTTCGTCAGAAGGATTTTTAGTTTCCCATTTTTTGCGCTCTGTGATGTAATAAATTAGAGGTACCACCAACAAGGTTAGAATGGTGGAAACAATCGCTCCCGCCACCAATGAAATCGCTAATCCCTGAAAAATAGGATCAAATAATATAATGGAGGCACCAATCACAACCGCACCCGTTGTTAATAATATAGGCGTTGTTCTAACGGCACCTGCATCAATAATGGCTTGTTTTATAGGAATGCCATCATTCAATCTGATTTCAATAAAATCGATTAATAAAACCGAATTCCGAACCATAACACCCGCAAGGGCAATCATCCCAATAAACGATGTTGCGGTAAAGAAAGCACCTAACAACCAGTGACCTAATACGATTCCAACCAATGAAAGCGGAATAGCAACCATCATTACCAACGGTGTTTTAAAGTTTTGGAACCAGCCTACAATCAGCATATAAATAATAACAATGACTATCAAAAAGGCTACCCCTAAATCGCGGAAAACTTCCAAGGTAATTTGCCATTCGCCATCCCATTTTACTGTGAAATCGGTTTCTTCGGTTGGAGCGTCCATATACAATTCATTAATCTCATACCCTTTTGGTAGTTCCATCTTTTGAAGTTTTTCTTCCATCCCTAGAATAGCGTACACCGGACTTTCCAAATCGCCAGCCATATCTGCCAGTACATACACCACACGCTTTTGGTCTTTTCTATAAATCGTTTTCTCTAAGGTTTCCTTTTTAACTGAAACCAAATCACTTACCGGAATCATGTTGCCTTGACTGCTTTTAATTTTTAGATTCTGAATATCCTGAAGCGAGGTTTTATCCTTATCATCCAATGAAAGCACCATACTCACATTATCATTTGATGTTTCATCATATAAATTGGAAATAGGATATTCCTGAAGCAAATAGGTTAAATTGCCAACCACTTGTTGGGGCGCTATACCATAAAGCATCGCTTTTTCCTTATCCACATCCAAACGATATTCAACTTGATTGTCCTCTACCATCCAATCGGCATCCACCACATCGGTCGTGTTTTCCAAAATGGTTTTTACTTGTTCCGCAACCTTGATTTGCTCATTATAATCTGGTCCGCCATAAACCTCAGCAACCAAGGTTGAAAGCACGGGTGGCCCTGGTGGCACTTCAACAATTTTTACATTGGCTCCGAATTTTTTAGCTATTTTTTGGATATGCGGACGCACGATTTTAGCTATATCATGACTTTGCAAATCCCTTTCCTCTTTATGCAACAGATTCACTTGAATATCCGCCATATTGCTGCCCCCACGTAAATCGTAATGACGGACCAAACCGTTAAAAGTTATGGGAGCCGATGCACCAATATAGTTTTGATAATCCACGACCTCTGGAACGGTTTTTAAATACTGTGCAATTTCTTGAGCAACAACGGCCGTTCTTTCCAACGTAGTGCCTTCAGGCATATCTATCACTACCTGAAATTCATTTTTGTTATCAAAAGGCAGCATTTTAACGGCAACCGATTTAGTAAAAAACATCAGCACAGAGCCTAAAAGTAACACGCCAGTTAGCACAAACATGATGTTACGTTTTTTAGAACTATCCAAAAAAGGCTGTTCTACTTTTTTGTAGATTTTATAAATACGGCTTGTTTCCAAACCAGCTTCTTCTTTATGGGCTTGCCCTTCTTTTTCCTGTAATAAATGATATCCTAAATAAGGTGTCACTGTCAATGCCACAAACAAGGACAATATCATGGCAATGGAGGCACCAATGGGCATTGGACTCATGTATGGCCCCATCATACCAGAGACAAACGCCATAGGCAAAATAGCTGCTATCACGGTAAACGTGGCTAAAATGGTAGGATTACCAACTTCATTAATGGCATAAATAGCCGCTTGCTTAAAAGGCAAACGTTTCATTTTGAAATGCCTATGCATGTTTTCAGCAATGATAATACTATCATCAACCACAATCCCAACCACAAAAACCAATGCAAAAAGCGTGATTCGATTTAAGGTATAGCCCAATATGTAATAGGCAAATAAAGTGAGTGCAAATGTTAATGGTACCGAAAAGAATACCACCAAACCGCCACGCCAACCCATGGCCAACATCACCAAAACAGTAACGGCCAATATGGCAACACCTAAGTGTAATAACAATTCGCCTACTTTATCAGAAGCCGTTTCACCGTAATTTCTGGTGACATCCAAATGAACATCATTTGGAATCAGCGTTTCCTTTAATGTATCGATATGCTCTAAAATCTTATCCGATATCTTCATGGCATCTGCTCCTTTTACTTTAGACACCGAAATAGTTACTGCTGGATATTCAGACTTGTAATTTTTAGAAGATTCGTTAGCTTGTCCGAATCCGAATGACACGTACGAACTTGGTGATTCTGGACCATCTTTTATCGTTGCCACTTGTTTTAAATACACAGGCATATTTTTATTAACGCCAACCACGAGATTCTCAACATCTTCGGCGGTTTCTAAAAATTTTCCCGTGGTGATTAAATATTCGGTATCATTATTAACAAAACTTCCAGATTGGGAGCTACTATTATTAGCTTGAATCATTTGCATAATCCCCAAAGCATCCACCCCATTTCCAGCCATTTTATCCTTATCTAAAACGACTTTCAATTGCCTGTTTCTTCCACCTATGACTTTAGTAATGGATACATCCTTTACTTTTTCAATTTCCGAAGTTAATTCTTCAGCCAATTGGCGCAATTGAAAATCATCATAGTTTTCACTCCAAAGTGTCAATCCCAACATCGGCACATCATCGATAGAACGTGTTTTCACCATGGGTTTATAAACACCTTGAGGGAACATGTTTTCGTGCTTCATCAACTCATCATAGAGCTTTACATAAGAGCGTTCCGTGTCTTCACCTACATAAAACTGAACAATTATCATAGCCTGTCCGTTCATAGCCATACTATGCACATGTTGAACCCCTTTGATGTTGGAAATTATCTTTTCCAAAGGTTTTATAACCCTGCTTTCAACCTCGGTTGGGGTTGCACCGGGATAACCAACCATGACATCGGCCATGGGCACATTTATTTGTGGTTCTTCTTCACGAGGAATAAGAAATGAACTGTATGTACCAATAATCATTAAACCAATCATCAACAAAATGGTTAGTTTTGAATTGATGAAAAAATGGGCGATTTTACCCGAAATACCTTCTTGCATCTTTATTTTTTTTTGGGCGTTTTAACAGGCAGTTCGTTGCAATCTTTTTATTTGTCTAAAACATTCCGACTGTTCTCAATGTGACAAATAAAAAGGATTTTCACTGCCATCCTTAACGCATTAATTTTATTGAATACTTACTTTTACGCCATTATACAACTTTCCATCGGCCGAAATGATAAAGGTTTCATTGGATGATAAACCTGATAACACTTCCACTTGGTTCCCAAAGGTTCTTCCTAAGCGAAGCCAACGCAATAACGCCGTATTGCTTTCACTTACCGTGTACACACCAGATAATTGACCGTTAGTTACAATGGCTTCTTGGGGTACTAAAACCACATCCGTTATTTCTTGAGCTTCCACAGGAAATTGAACGGTGACAAACATGCCCGATAAAATAGGCACCTCCGTTTTATCTAAAGCAACTTTTACCATGTACTGACCGCCTGTATTCTTTGCAGAACTGCTCACCTCGGTCACTTTTCCCTTTACCTCTTTATTTATGGATTTCACCAAAACAGTTACCGATACACCTAATGCTATTTTAGAAATATCACTTTCTGGAACACTCGCCATCACTTCAAATCCTGCTGGCATTTCCATAGCAACTAAAGGCATCCCAGGGTTGGCCATATCACCATTCTTAATAAATTTACCTGTAATAACCCCATCAAAAGGGGCACGAATATTAACATAGGTAAATTGGGCATCTACCTCGTTTTTCATTTGTTTAGTTCCTTCTAATCTGGCTTTTGCCATGTTATAATTTGCGGTGATGTCATCCAATTCCTTTTGCGAAGCACTCGCATCGGCAAATAGGTTTTTGAATCGGTTATAATCTTTTTCAGCATTTGTAAAAGCCGCTGTAGCTTCCATGATGCCAGCATTTACCTGTGAGCGTTTTGCTTGTAAATCGGAATTATTAATAGCGACCAACAATTGTCCTTTTTTTACTTTATCTCCCACATTTACAGGAATATTGGTAACATACCCCATCATGCGTGTACTTAAATTGGCGCTATTGACGGCTTGGATGGTGCCACTTGCCGTTAAATACGGACTGTTACTATTTTCATTTATGGCGCTCACTTTTACCGGAACAGTAGTTGTGTCTGCGATTAATTTTTTCTCGTCGCTTCCACAACTTGTTGTTAAAATGGTTACTGCCAATAAGGCTATTGTATATAATGTCTTCATGTGTTTTTATGCTTTAGTTAAAAATTGTAAATATGCTTGTGCATAATTGTATTCAAAAATGGTTTGGTAATATTCCAATTGCTTTTGAGCGAATTGTGTTTCCGCCATTAATAAATCGGATGTTTTCTCTAAGCCTTCTTCAAAACGATTGGTTCGAATCCTTAAAGATTCTTGTGATTGCTCCATGGCGAGTTTTGAAAGCTGCAATTTATTTTCGGCATCCATAAACATACGCTTGGCCTTGTTGAGTTCTAACTGACTTTGCGACACGTATTGCTCATATTGAAGTTTTGATTTTTCATACTCAGCTCTACTTTTTTGAGCTTTCCCAAAACGTTTGGCACCATCTAAAACCGTCCAACTTAACTGTGCCCCTACCACATACCCATTAGCACCGCCTTGAAATGCCGAATCATCATAAAGCTCATAACTTCCAAAAGCGTTTAAGGTTGGCAAAAAAGTCATATTATCTGCTTTATGCATATTTTCATAAGCATTTGAAGCTAACTTCATGGCTTTAATATCAGATCGATCTGTTGAAATTTCTGAAGGGATAGCTGAATAAGAATCATTAATAGCCAAACTATCTGATGGTTTGTAAATGACATTGTTGTTATCATTCATTAAAAAAGACAAATAATTGGAGGCGTTCTCTACATTACTTTTTGCCGATTGCAATTGATTTTTTATTTCAGTGACTCTAACCTCAACTGCCAGCACATCGGCACGTTGTAAATAGCCTTGTTTAAAACTATTATCCGCTAATTTTTTATTGGATTCGGCTGCTTCAAGGGCTTTTTCCATGACCTCTACCATTCTATAAGCCAATTGCAATTGCATATAGGCTTTATCAACTTCAAAAGCCAAATAATCGCTCGTTCTTTCGGTCTGCAAAGTCATAGCCTCCATTTTAGTTTTGGCCGCTTTGCGTTGCAAAAATCCATCGACATTAATGATGGGCTGCTTTACTTCAATAAGCGTTGCAAAATTTTGCGTTTGGTTTGGATTGTTTAATAAAGTAGGATCAAAATCGGCAGGCGTCAATATCCCTTGATTTAATTTGGAACCAAATGCCATTAACGGATTGGTAGTTGAAATACCAGTGTGCGATACGGTAATATTTGGTAAAAAGATAGCATTGGTTTGACGGTAATCCCCTTTTGCCTGATTATAATCTTCTTGTGATATTCTTATGGTTTGATTGTCTTCGGCAACCCTTCTTAAAACATCTGTCTTTGAAATTGGAATGATTTCTTGGGCGTTCAGCAAAGAAGCCAAACTTAGAAAACCAACCGTTAAACTGTATAATCTTTTCATATGTAAATATTTATTGTTTTTAAATTTTACAGTACAAATGTAGGTTAGGTAAAAAGTCTAGTCCGTAACTTTTGTTACCCAAGAAAAAAGTATCTATTGGGGGGCTTTTTTCTGTATAAATTATTGTGGAGCGGTTATTTAGTTTTTAGGAACTGTTCTTTTCAGGTTAGATTCCTCATGTAGGTTTTATTTTAGTATCTATAAAAATAGCTTATACCTTCGTGGTAAACCATGATATTTATCATTTTGAAAATCAGAGGCTAATAATTGTTTTCCATTCCATAACATAGAATCGAAGAGCCTAAACAGTAGTTTTTTACAACAGAAAAAGCACCCCTTACAGAGTGCTTTCAACTACCAACTAACCTTAAAAATCCAATATTCAAAAAGT
>NCDW01000287.1 GCA_002280395.1 Flavobacteriales bacterium 32-35-8 | reverse complement strand
GAAATAAAATAATAAATATCATCTTCTCCCTTACCTCCGCTACGCTTTGATGAAAAAAATCCGGTGCCATTCTTGGAATCTATAACAAAGCATAAATCATCTTGCTTGCTATTTATGGATTCTGGTAATTTTTCAGCCTTTTCAAAATTACCATCGGTGTCCATTTTGCTTTTATAAATATCAAATCCACCATAACCATTGGGTCTATTTGATGCAAAATACAAGGTATTATCATCACTTATAAATGGGTAGATTTCCTTACTGAATGAATTGACTTTAATCCCTAAGTTTGTTGGTTCGCCAAAAGTGTTGTTTCCTAAAACGTCTACTTTAAAAATATCGGAAGCACCTTTGGCAACTTCTTTTCCACCTTTAATATTGGCTATAAAATACATGGTTTTCCCATCTTTACTAAAAGTAGGATGCCCATAAGAATATTTAGGATTACAAAACGGCAATACTTTAAAATTTGTCCATCCCACACCTTCAATAAATTCACCGACTTCAATATGGAAATTTTCTATATTAAAATCACCTTTAGGACTGTTTTTATTATTGTAAGTTACAGTGATATAAAGATTTGTGCCTTCAGGAGATAGGAGAACACTCGACACATTCGTTACATGTGTTTCTGAATCTAATTCTATAGGAGTTTCATTTACTATTTCACCATCAATTATTTCAGCTTCAAAAACAGTCAACGAAGGGTTGCCTAAAACAGTTTTTATTTTTCTGTTTTTATTCAATAGATAAGAGATATAGTAAACTTTATTCTTATGGATATTTAAACTAAAATGTGGCCGTTCATCATTTATTTTTAATTCTGAAACGGTATAAATTGGTTCTTGAGAAAACACAAAAGGCGCTAATAACAACACAAACAATAAACATAAACCTTTCATAATTAATTCGTTGGTTAGAACTAAAATAAGAAAAGTTATTTATTCCCTTCTAAATTTTTTAGTTTCTTCGAAGATGTGTTCCAAAATGGCTTTATCTTGTTCCGTAAATGTTATATGGCGTCTGTCCATCACCTTTTCGGCCACTTCAAAAGCTTTTTTGGTTAAATAGGTTGTAAAACCACTATTACCACCCCAACTAAAACTGGGCACAAAATTTCTTGGAAATCCACTTCCAAAGATATTGGCACTCACACCCACTACTGTTCCTGTATTAAACATGGTATTAATACCACACTTGCTGTGATCGCCCATCATGAGTCCACAAAATTGCAATCCGGTTTTAGCAAAACTTTCTGTTTGGTAATCCCAAAGCTTAACTTCTTCGTAGTTATTTTTGAGATTGGATGTATTTGTATCAGCTCCCAAATTACACCACTCCCCTAAAACAGAATTTCCCAAAAACCCATCATGTCCTTTATTGGAATAAGCAAACAATACCGAGTTATTAACTTCTCCTCCAACCTTGCTAAATGGTCCAACCGTAGTGGGCCCGTAAATTTTGGCACCCAACTTTACAATACTTCCTTCGCACAATGCAAAAGGGCCTCGAATGATGGAACCTTCCATAATTTCCGTATCTTTTCCAATATAGATGGGACCAGTACTGGCATTAAGTGTTACAAATTGCAACTTAGCACCTTCTTCTATAAAAATATTTTCTGGATCGATAACATTATTACCTGGTGGTATGGGCTTAGACTTTCGGCCTTCCGTCAATAGATTGAAATCATCTTGAATGGCATCACCGTTTTTAGAAAAAATGTCCCAGGTATGCTCTATTTTAATACCATCATCATGATATTCTATAGGATCATAGGTTTCAAAATTAACATCCTCTTGCGTGTCTTTTGTAAAAAACGCAATAACATCTTCTCCCTTAAAAATAGCTTGGTTTTCTTTTAAATTCTTAATCATTTCAACCAACTCTAAATTAGGAAGGTATGATGCGTTTATCATGATGTTTTCATCCATTTCAACCATGGGATATTTATCGGACAAATAGTCTTCTGTAACCGTGGTTGTAGTGGAATCTAAAAACGTTTCCCATTTTTCCCTAATGGTTAAAATACCAATTCTAATATCTGCTACTGGTCTGGTAAATGTAAATGGCAACAAATTATTGCGCGAAGGACCGTCAAAAAGAATGTAGTTCATAATTAAGTTAAGAGTTAAAAGTTAAAAGTTAAAAGTGATTTGCTTAAAACTTAAACTTATTAGTTAACCATTCAAAAGTAGGCTAATTGCTTAAAATAAAAAAGCCTTTCATTTCTGAAAGGCTTAATAAATATTATACAAACTAGTTTATTTACTAAACTTAGAATATTTGTTTTTAAACTTGTCAATACGACCAGCAGTATCCACCAATTTAGATTTACCAGTGTAAAACGGATGAGATGTTCTAGAAATCTCCATTTTAATAACTGGATATTCAACACCGTCTACTTCAATGGTTTCATTTGTTGCAGCAGTAGATTTTGTTAAAAACACATCGTCATTAGACATATCTTTGAACGCTACTATTCTATAATTTTCTGGGTGTATACCTTTTCTCATCGCTAAATGCTTTTATTCTTTTCAATTTTGGAAGTGCAAATTTA
>NCDW01000040.1 GCA_002280395.1 Flavobacteriales bacterium 32-35-8 | reverse complement strand
ATGCACACACCCTGTGACATAAACGCTGCCATCCATGCTGCTGTGCAGCATTATTCAGAAAGCGCTCTTCCCAACGCCGTTATTTGAAGTTAGGGTATTTTGGGTACTGGGTTGGGACAACAGCGACGGGCAAGCGTATTTCTGCTTATTTATCTACTATTTGCAGAATCCCATCCCTAAAGCGTAAGCGTTCGCATATATTTATTTTAAAGCGTATCCCTAATCTGCTGACCTAAGGCACATTCCTTGCTGTGCGCTAAATCAGCATATGGCTTATGTCTCATTTTGGGCATGATTTAACTCCATCTAATTTCGTGGACTGGCGGAAAATTGCTGTTTAATTCTATTGAATTTATTGTGTTTTTTGTCGTTCATATCGAAATATATTTTTACTTTTGAAGTGTACTAAATAACATACTTTTTAGTTCAATGGATTAATTAATTAATATTTGCATTATGTTGTTGATATAGAAGCCCTAAATCGATCTTCATAATATAAAAAGCAAATAAGAAGAAACCGAGTTTGAGGGAACTCGGTTTTTTTGTGCTTATAATTCTCATATTTATAAGTTGAGGTAGGAGTAAGCCCAATACATAAGTAAAAACTGCAAAGGAATTCTTGAAATGAGCGCCCAGGTTGGTAATCCTGCAGATGCTTTTTTGTCAGTAAGCATATAAAAATGTACTAAAAGAAACATCAGTAGCATGATGATGATAAAGATAATGGCTATGTCTTTTACCGCTGGAATACATACCGATATACCTAAAATTACTTCTGCCATCCCGCTTAAATAAACCAATAGTGTATGTTTTGGTATATAATACGGCATAATGCGTGTATAGAATTTAGGTTTTATAAAATGATTGATTCCTGCGACCATATATAGTGCAGCCATTACGTATAAATGCCAAGGATAATTCATGTTTAAAATGTATTTTCTCTAAATTAGCATAATTTGAAATGTATATGAAACATAAAATAGCTT
Organism: Flavobacteriales bacterium 32-35-8; assembly: GCA_002280395.1. Classification (GTDB taxonomy): domain Bacteria; phylum Bacteroidota; class Bacteroidia; order Flavobacteriales; family Flavobacteriaceae; genus Confluentibacter. The sequence continues at coordinate 11,474 of NCDW01000040.1, read as the reverse complement.
TTTTGTTTTTATTTATTTGTTTTAAAGTTCTTGGCCAATTACCAGAAGGATTTGTATATGTAAAAGATGTGATTCCAGATTTAAAAGTCGAATTAAGGTACTCTTCATCAAAAAATTTTGTTGGTAAAGTAATTGATGGCTATCAATCCGATAAACTTATTTTAACTGAAGCTGCTACCAACGCTTTAAAATTGGTACAACAGGAATTAGAACAACAAGATATGTGTTTGTTGGTGTTTGATGGTTACCGACCACAAAGTGCCGTTAATCATTTTATGAAATGGGCAGAAGATTTAAATGATACTATCAATAAACACCAATATTATCCTGATGTGGATAAAAAAAATCTCTTCAAGGAAGATTATATTGCCTCACGTTCTGGGCATAGTAAAGGAAGCACGGTAGATGTTACCATCATCAACGCTAAAACTAACAAACCTTTAGATATGGGAAGCGACTATGATTTCTTTGGAAAGCAATCTTGGATTAGTTACGAGGGTATTTCTGAAGAACAAAAAGCAAATCGGCAGCTTTTACAAACTGTTATGTTAAAACATGGATTTAAAAATTATTTGAAGGAATGGTGGCATTTTACCTTAAAAGAGGAACCTTTTCCGAATACCTATTTTGATTTTCCAATAAAATAAAAACTTTTTAGGTCTTGGGTTCTAGGTCATAGGTAATGGGGTCTTAGGTCTATAATCTAATATCTGATATCTCATGTCTAATATCTCATGTCTAATATCTAACTTCTATTCTCCAATTTCCATTTCCCTACGCATTTGTTTAATAGTTAGCGTACTTCCATCGTGGCTCCATCCCGGAGGTCCAAAGGCATACATGAACTTGTGATACCAATTCGGACTTCGCTTCATGTCTTTCCAAATGTCTTTGTATTCATGCGTTAAAATCACAATAGGGTTATAAGAATTAGGTGGTTTGGTAACGCCGTATTCAATGTCTATATCTTCATCCAATTCTTTCCAAGTTCCAAAGAGTTTATCGAACATATTTAAAAATCCACCATGGTTTTTATCCATATATTCTAAATTTTTGGCATGGTGGACTTGATGCATGGTATGGGTATTGAATACTTTTTCAATAATTCCCATTTTCGGGACGTAAGCCGTATGTAATTGAAATTGCCAAAGGGCTTCAATACCTAAACAAACAATCACCATTTCTGGCGGAAACCCAATGGCGGGAAGCCACATATAAAAGAAAGGTTTGTATAAAATGGTAAACCAACCGTTTCTGACAGCCGTTCCCAAATTGAAATTATCGGATGAGTGATGTACAATATGCGCCGCCCATAAAAAGCGTACCATATGGTTTTGTCTGTGAAACCAATAATAGGTGAAATCGTCTAAAAACTGACATAAAATCCAAACATACCACGCATACCCAAAAGATTCCCAACCCATAATATTGGTGCGAACGCCATCAACAATCGGGTTGAATAATTCATAGATATAATTAAAGATGACGATGGCAGAAATCGTTTTTATTAAAGGTGCTAAAATGACTGAGCCGATACCCATAGTAAGGCTAGAGGCTAAATCCTTCCATTTATAAAGATTTTTATGGTCGTCGTGGTCGTGGGATTTGCTATAAGTAAGCTCCACTAAAATAAGCCCTAAAAAGCAGGGAACACCATACACTAAAGGGTTTGTAAAATCCATTTAATATTTAAATTTTAAAAACGTTGGTGTGGCTAGTAGTGTAGTGATGATTTTTTATTTTGGTGAATATAGGGATTAACTAACGGAATTGCAACCAATTTTAGTACCAACGTTTCTTATTCTTTTTCGAACCTTCGCTTTTCCGCCCTTTTTTATGCTTGCTTTTTCCTGGGGTTTTATGGATTTCCTTTTTAGCTTTTGGGTCTAATGGGTACGGATGATCATCAACCACATCCAATTGCATGTTGATAAGTTGTTGGATAGTTGTTACATAGGTTTTCTCATCTGCTGAACAAAATGAATACGATGTCCCCAAATTTCCAGCTCTGGCCGTTCTACCAATTCTGTGCACATACGTTTCTGGCACATTTGGTAAATCGAAATTCACTACGGCATCTAAATTATCAATATCAATACCACGTGCAGCGACATCGGTGGCTATTAAAATGTTAGCTTCTTTATTTTTGAACTTTTGTAAAGCCTCTTGTCGCAGATTCTGACTTTTATCACCATGAATGCTTTCCACTTTATAGCCATTTTTAATCAGCGTTTGTTCCAATTTCTCAACACCAAATTTGGTACGTCTGAAAATAAGAATACTGCCTTTAATAGTATTTCGTAATAAATGCAAACACAGTTCTATTTTATTGCGTTTTGGCACATAATACAATACTTGATTGACGTTTTTTGAGGTGGACGAATTGGGTGCGACCTCCACACGTTCAGGTTCATTTAAAATAGTATTTGCCAATTGTTCTACTTTAAAAGGAATGGTTGCCGAAAACAACAAAATTTGTTTTTCCCGAGTACACAAACGCTCAATTTTTTTAACATCGTCAATAAAACCCATGTCCAGCATTAAATCGGCTTCATCCAAGACCAAAATATCCACATAATCTAGGTTTACGGTATCTTGTTTGTGCAAATCCAGTAAACGGCCGGGTGTTGCAATTAAAATTTCAACGCCTTTTTTAAGCACATCTTTTTGTGGTTCAATGGATGTGCCACCATACACCACAGTGGTTCTTAAATTGGTATATTTACAATAGGTCTTAAAATTTTCTTCAATTTGAACGGCCAATTCGCGGGTAGGACTTATTATCAAGGCCTTTATTTTCTTGCCACTTTTTGATGCATCTTGTTTGTCAAACAGCAATTGCAAAATGGGTAGGGCAAACGCAGCGGTTTTTCCGGTGCCAGTTTGTGCCGAAACAATCACGTCTTTTTTGGCCAATACCAACGGAATTGTTTTTTCCTGAACCAAAGTTGGGCTATCGTAACCTGCTTCTGCAACGGCTCTTAAAATAGGTTTGTTTAATTGTAAGTCTTTAAACGACATAGTGTATTCAAATTTGTTGCAAAGATACATAAAAGTTAGCGGGGTAATTTTAATCGAAAAACATTCCTCGACGTTTTCCGTCGAGGTTTCCGTTGAAATTGTCATTCCCGTGAAAACGGGAAACCCAATAAAGAATTTTGTGTATATAAGGTCCATCTCGATAATAGTTTATTTCAAAAAATTCTTTATTGTCTTTAAGGGCTATATGGGCAAACATTTTCTAATTTTACAGCGCAATTATAATTTGCAACATAACTTATGGTACAATACAATCCCAAAGACTGGATTACTTTTATATTTAGATTTCACAAATCGGATACCTTTAGAAAACTCATTCCCATGATGATTTTTATTGGGCTTTACACCTATGGCGTTGGGTATTTGGAATTGGAATATTGGAAATTGTCCGAGAAAAACCATTTGTCAAACATCACCGTCATGCACAGTATGTTGGGTTTTGTCATTTCCTTATTGCTGGTGTTTAGAACGAATACGGCTTACGACCGCTGGTGGGAAGGCAGAAAACTATGGGGCTCGTTGGTGAACAACAGCCGAAATTTAGCCATGAAACTTAGTGTTATGTTGAAGGAAGATCACGACAGGGCGTATTTTAGAAAATTGATTCCCGGGTATGCTTCTATATTGTCCAAACATTTAACCGATAAAGAAACCAGTTTACAATTGTATGAAGGCATCGATTTAGACTACCATAAGCACCGCCCAAACCAAATTGCCACCATGATTTATCAAAAGGTGAGCGATTTGCATGAGCAACATAAAATTTCGGGCGACCAACTGATTACCATCAATGCCGAATTACAGTCGTTTACAGATATTTGTGGTGCTTGCGAACGTATTAAAAACACGCCCATTCCCTATTCTTACAGTGCGTTTATTAAAAAATTCATCTTTTTTTATGTGATGACCTTGCCCTTTGGTTACGTGTTTAGTTTAGGCTATTATGCGGTGCCAGTGGTTATTTTTATTTTTTACGTCTTGGCAAGTTTAGAATTAATTGCCGAAGAAATTGAAGACCCTTTTGGCTTTGATGCCAACGATTTGCCTATTGAAAAGATTTCGGCAAATATTAAAAAGCATGTGGAGGAAATAATTTAAAAACGTTTAAACGCTACGCAAAGTCTCCCGACTTTGAGGGAAAAGCTACCATGAAAATCTAGTTGTTGATGTATTAAAAATGGTATCGATGACCAAATACAACCATATTGAAAGCATGTGATGTGTTTGGGTATTTTAATTTTTAAGACCTCAAAGTTGGGAGACTTTGCGGAGCGGGATACAAAAATATTTTAATCAGTACATTCGTGGCTAAAAATCATTTATTTATTAAATCTCTTGGTGGGTTCTTAACGCAATACGGTTCCAAGTAAAAAGTAAACACATAAATTTACAAATTATATAAAAAGTAATCATATAAGTTTACAAAAAATAAATCAAAATCTGAATCCACTACAGCACCAACAACCCATTCTCTCGTAAAATGTTTATTGGTTTTGAAAACCAAAACAATTCAAAATCCTCAAATTGGGTTTCAAAATCCTTTTTTAAGTCTGAAAAGGAAAGTAATTGTGTGTTGTTCGGACTCAAACTTTCTAGTATATTTAAAAACCAAGTGCCGTGATGTTTATCTAAAGTGATGGTAAAGGTGTCCGTGGTGCTATGAAATGTCGCTTGTAACGCATAATACGTTTGACCTTTTTTGATTTTGGAAGTTTCGGTTACCACAGGTTTTGTGCCCAACCAAAGTATTTTTGCAGTGGGTTTGGTATTGAAATGAACCTCAGTTTCTAAACAGTTATGGATAAAATCGGCTTTGATGGTGGTTTTCGGGATTTTAAAATCAAACCAATCTTGCAACGGCAATTCAAAACCAATGCCGTGCATATAATTAAAAAGCGACTTTTTCAATCCGAAACTAAATTGGTTGTGGTCAATGCCCGTGGTGTCCGTAAAGGCAATATCATTATTGGCAAACGTAATGGTTTTGGTGTTTGGGATGATGTGGTATTCGGAGGGATTTAATCCAATCGGGCTGTGTGCCGTTAAAGCAAACTGGTGCCAAAACCCCGATTGCAACACCCCGATTTCAAAGAGCTGACGCACCATTTCCAAACTATCAACCGTTTCCTGAATGGTTTGTGTGGGGTAGCCATACATTAAATAGGCGTGTACCATGATGTTGGCTTCGGTAAAATGACGTGTCACTTGGGCGACTTGGGCCACGGTCACGCCTTTATCTATTAACGCCAATAACCTATCGGAAGCCACTTCCAGTCCGCCAGAAACCGCGATGCAGCCCGAGGCTTTCAATAGCAAACACAAATCTTTAGTGAAGTTTTTTTCAAACCGAATATTGGTCCACCACGTCACCGTAAGTTTACGTTTTATTATTTCCAAAGCCAAGGCTTTCATGAGGGCAGGCGGTGCAGCTTCATCAACAAAATGAAACCCGTTTTCGCCCGTTTGCTCGATGAGTTGTTCCATGCGATCAACCAATAATTTGGCGGCGATGGGTTCATAAATTTTGATATAATCCAACGAAATATCACAAAACGTGCATTTGCCCCAATAGCAACCGTGCGCCATGGTGAGTTTGTTCCATCGACCATCGCTCCATAAACTGTGCATGGGATTGGCGATTTCAATCACTGAAATGTACTTATCTAACTGTAAATCGGAATAATCGGGTGTGCCAACCTCACTTTGTTTGTAATCTGGTTTGCTGCTGTTATTTTTATAAACGACTTTTTCGTTTTCTAAAAGAAAGGTGCGTTTATACTCTTTGGATATGTTGGGAGAGGCCAATAATTCAATTGGCAATTCGCCATCATCCAAGGTAATAAAATCAAAAAAATCAAAAACTCTAACGTCGGTTGCCGATCGTAATTCGGTATTTGGGAATCCGCCACCCATCGCAATTTTAATGTTGGGGTAATTGGCTTTTATATATTGGGCACAACGAAACGCACTGTATAAATTTCCTGGGAACGGTACTGAGAAACATACCAGTTTGGGTTGAATGGTTTTTATTTTATCTTCAAGAATGTTTAATGTAATGGTATCAATATAAGTCGGTTCACTTTGCAGCTGCTCATATAATTCATCAAACGAATTGGCACTTTGTCCCAAACGTTCCGCATAGCGGCTAAAACCAAAATTATCATCAATACATTCAACTATAAAATCGGATAAATCCTCCAGATATAAGGTTGCTAAATGTTTGGCTTTATCTTGCATGCCCATATTGCCGAATGCCCAATCGAGTTCATCCAATTGCTCAAAACGCGAGGCTTGTGGTAAAAAATTATCGGTGCAAATTTGTCTGGCGAAGGTTGGTTTTTTGCCTTGTAGAAAAGCAATGACATCATCCAAAGGTTGCAAATAAGCATCTCTTAAACTATAAATTCTTTGGGCATTTTCAGAAATGATGCTGTTGTTTCTAGATGCTAATTCAAAGACATCTTGAAATGTTTTTTTTGAAAACAGTTCTAAAATCACTTCAATACCCAAATCCATTTGAAATGAGGAAATGTTTTTAGTATTCAAAAAACCTTTTAAATAGCATGTGGCAGGGTAGGGAGTGTTTAATTGCGTAAACGGAGGCGTGATGAGTAAAAGGTCTTTCAAAATGCTACGGAAAATTGATGGTAACAAATATAGTTGAAAAGATATTGTCTTTGTTTGTCTCCCTGAACTTGTTTCAGGGGCTCATTATTAAATCTGACAAACCAATTTGGAACGTGATTCAGAAGTTTATGGAAATGATGTCTTCGACTGCGCTCAGACTGACATTAGATTCTTATACAAACTTTTATTTTAAACAAATGAGGTTTAAAAGGAATGTTCTATTTTATAAATGCCCGTAACTTATTCCTTTTTCCTAAAGGAAGCGCCTCATTTTCGATAGCCAAGGCTAAATGTTCTTGATTTTTGTCTTTTGAAAACAACAAATTATAAAACTGATAGGTGGTTAAACTGTTTTTGGCGGGTTCTATGAGCGAAGCCGCATCACCAGTTTTTACGAAACCTTCTTCCAAAACCCGAACATAGGTTCCGGGAAAGCCATGATTCACAAATTGTTTCACGACTTTTTGCGAACCAAACTTCACGCCTAATTTAAAGCAAGGCTCTCTGGGTTGGGTGACTTGTACTAATGCAGAACCGATTTTGTAAATGTCACCAATCATTAGTTTGGTTTCATCCAATCCGTTTACGGTGAGGTTTTCACCAAACATGCCCCAATTCCAATCTAAATCAGGATACAAGTTTTTCCAATAGTTATAATGATTTTCAGAAAATAAATAACACGCTTTAAACTCGCCACCATGGTATTTTCTATCCGTTACTTCATCATCCTTCACATCGCTTTTTCCTAAGTAAATAGGTTGATTGGTAGGTGTTTTATAAATACCAGTCGTCACTTTTTTTCCTCTAAAAAGGATGGTTGTGGGTTTGGCTATGTTGGTGGAAGTAACTTTCATAGTATAATTAATTAGAAACTAAATGTCAGTCTGAGCGCAGTCGAAGACCTAGTAAACAAGCACTTCGACTTTAGTTTATCTTGAGCGAAGCCGAAAGGCTCAGTGTGACAAATTTAATATAATTGACTGTAAAACAATAATTGCACCCAATGGGTTGAAATTACTTTTTGATAGCCGTCAACTCCGCAATTTTACAAATCACTTCAGTCGCTTTTATCATGCTTTCTACAGGCACATATTCATAACGTCCGTGAAAATTATGACCACCAGCAAAGATATTCGGACAAGGTAATCCCATAAAACTCAGTTGGGAACCATCGGTACCACCACGAATCGGTTTGATGATGGGTTTGATACCCAATTGTTTCATGGCCTCTTCGGCAATATCAACGATGTGGATCACGGGTTCTACTTTCTCTTTCATATTAAAGTATTGGTCTTTAATCTCAATACTTATAATGTCCTCTTCATATTGCGAGTTCAGTTCTTCAGTCAGTTTAAGCATCATGTCTTTACGTGCTTCAAAATGTCCGAAATCATGATCGCGAATAATATATTGTAATTCGGTTTCCTCAACATCACCTTTTACGGTGTGTAAATGGAAAAAACCTTGGTACTCATCTGTATGTTCCGGAGTTTCCAATCGAGGTAATGAATTAATGAATTCAGTTGCAATATAAAGCGAATTAACCATTTTACCTTTGGCATAACCGGGATGTACACTTTTTCCTTTAACGCGGACTTTAGCACTCGCGGCATTGAAATTTTCATATTCCAATTCGCCAATTTGGCTGCCGTCCATGGTATACGCCCAATCGGCTCCAAATTTTTCGACATCAAATTTATGCGCGCCACGACCTATTTCTTCATCAGGTGTAAAACCGACTTTAATAGTACCATGTTTAATTTCTGGATGGTTTATTAAATATTCCATAGCCGTCATAATTTCACAAATTCCCGCTTTATCATCGGCTCCCAAAAGGGTGGTGCCATCGGTGGTGATTAAGGTTTGCCCTTTGTAAAGATGTAAATCTTCAAAATAATCGGGCGATAATATGATGTTTTCAGCGGCATTTAAAACAATATCCTTCCCATTATAATTTTCTATAATTTGAGGTTTCACGTTGGTTGCGGTAAAATCGGGTGACGTATCAAAATGTGAAATAAACCCAATGGTCGGCACACGATGGGCAACGTTGCTAGGTAATGTTGCCATGATATAAGCATTCTCATCGATACTGACATCTTGCATACCGATGGCTTTTAATTCTTCCGCCAATTTATTTGCCAAATGCCATTGTTTTTCGGTGCTAGGCGTGGTGTTACTATCTGGATTTGACTGGGTGTCTATGGTAATGTAACTGATGAATCTATTTATAATATGTTGTTTATCAATCATGTTTATGGATTTTGTTTGAGGTTTTTAATGGAATAACCATATGAGAATAATTAACTCAAAAATACTATTAATTTTCAAAAGCTTCATGCTGTTTTTTATGAAATGAATGGTATTTTTGTGATGCAATTCAACTTTCCTATGTATAAATTAATCATCCGCCCCATATTATTTTGGTTTGATCCAGAAGACGTGCATTACTTTACATTTTCGCTCATTCGGTTTTTAAACAAGATTCCTTTTGTCCCTGCCATTATTAGAAAAATATATCAAGTAGAAGATGCTTCTTTGGAAAAGGAATTATTTGGATTAACATTTAAAAACCCTATTGGTTTGGCAGCGGGATTTGATAAAGATGCCAAGTTGTTTGATGAGTTATCAAATTTCGGATTTGGTTTTATTGAAATAGGTACTTTAACCCCAAAAGCACAACCTGGAAATCCTAAAAAAAGATTGTTCCGGTTAAAGGCAGATTCAGCTATTATCAACCGTATGGGATTTAACAATGGCGGTGTAGAAGACGCTGTATTGCGATTAAAAAAGAATCCTTCGACTACGCTCAGGACAGGCAAGCATGTTTTAATCGGAGGCAATATTGGAAAAAATAAAGTGACGCCCAATGAGGAAGCCGTTAGTGATTATAAAATCTGTTTCAATGCGTTGTTTGAGTATGTGGATTATTTTGTGGTGAACGTTAGTTCCCCAAACACACCTAATTTGAGAGCGTTGCAAGATAAAGAACCGTTGACGAATCTTTTAAAGGATTTACAGATTGAAAATTCAAAACACCCAAAAAAGAAGCCTATTCTATTAAAAATTGCCCCGGATTTAACCAATGAACAATTGTTGGATATTATTGATATTGTGGCGGAAACTAAAATAGACGGAATTATTGCAACCAATACCACTATTTCGCGAGACGGTTTAATATCAGAAAGCAAAAATGAAATCGGCGGTTTAAGCGGAAAACCATTAACAAATCGCTCCACAGAAGTGATTCGGTTTTTAGCCGAAAAAAGTAATAAAGCATTCCCGATTATTGGTGTCGGTGGGATTCATACCGTTAAAGATGCTTTGGAAAAATTGGATGCTGGAGCCGATTTAATTCAGCTTTACACCGGATTTATATATGAAGGTCCAAAACTAATAAAAGATATCAATAAGGCTTTGATTAAGAAATAGGTTCGTTACTTAATGAATTTTTTAACCACTCTGGAATTTCCATTATTAAGAGTTAACAAATACGTTCCCGAAGATAAATTATTCACGTCAATTTGTTTGTTGGTGAGTGGTCCTTGTGATAATACTTGACCATAAAAATTAGATATTTGATAATAAGTAGCGGTATCTATAGATGACGATATGTTTATAGTTCCGTTAGAAACGGGATTTGGGTAAATTTTTATTTGAGCTAATGAAGTTTCTTCAACATCCTCTGCAATAGCACCCGAAAACTGCATTTTTATATATTGAAAGAAAGCATACATTCGTACTTGCTGTTGTTTAGAAAACTGGGTTCTACATCCTTTATAGGAATAAGACATAATGTTTTTAGTGTCTGGCTGATAGGTGTCTCCATTGGCATCTTTTTCAGTTCCTATATAATTACAAAAATTATCAACATTTTTTGAATCCAATTTAGGGTCTGCTGGTGTATCACAAATACCATCACCATCTGTATCACAATTGCTGCCATTTACTAACTCTGTAGTCATATTATCGTTCGGCCCATGGGTATGCATTAAAGATAGGATATGACCTATTTCATGTGCCAGTGAAGAGTCGTTGGTTACACAACTATTTTTCATTAAAATAATGTTCCTTTTTATGCTAACGTTAGCATAGCCACAAATACTATTTTTGGATTCATTCTCTAAGTTATTTACAAAATAAATATTCAATGCCCCTTTTGAGTAATTGTTTTTTATCAATTCACTTTCGTTGTTTTTATTAAAATAGCAGAATGAGTCATTATTGATATAATTAATATCGTTAACTATTGAAAACTGAATGTATAAATCTTTATAAATGGCATTAAGATTGTCAATAGCTTCATTTAAAACATCCTCTTGTAATCCGTCATTTCCTTTAGACGTTCTAATTATGTGTGCTTTGATTGGAATATATTCAACTTTTATGTCATGAGCTCCTTTTGTAGAAGAGGATTTAGCCATAAAACTTTTTTCATTTTTAGTAATTTCAGACCTTATGCTATTGTAAAATTCAATCGATTCTTCACTAATGGTTGTCCCACAACTGTAGTCTGGATTATTTTGGGATGAGAGATGAAACGTTGTCGATAATGATATCGAGACAATGAGAATACTAATTTTTAATTTAAAAATATTCATTTGGGACTAAACATTTATTCAAATGTATTCTTAATTGCAGGTGAAGTGTAATAAAAACGTTGTAGCGTTAATTTTATCGATTATTTAACAATAGCATCATTTTTATGAGCATTATTATGTGTATCAATGATTTATTGTGAAATTGATTTGTAAAACTATGGTTTTAATTTATCATGAATCCTTCCAAAAATAATAGTATTTTTAGCA
>NCDW01000039.1 GCA_002280395.1 Flavobacteriales bacterium 32-35-8 | reverse complement strand
TAAATTCATGATGGTTTGGTCATCAAGACCTTTTTCTAGTGCGTCTATATAGAAAACTGATGTGATAGGTATAGTAACAGTTCGCTCAAGGGCATCATAGGGAATCTCTTCTGTACGAGCGATGAACGTATCGTCTTGTCGCTCAACAACTATCATTTGCTCATCACTAAGCGGATATTCGACTGAAGCTAGTACTTCTTGGGCAAAAACAAGACGTAGTATTCTGCCTGCATGTAGTCGATTGAAGTCATAGATATTTTCAGCCACAGCCAAAACATAGTATAATTGTGTAATTGTCATTGCGCATCAATTTAGATTATAAAAATATAAAAACTATCAATAAAACTTATAGTTATTATCGTTAATTATAAACTAAATTTGTAGTAATAATAAAACACAACATCATGACAGTTAACAGTATAGGTTTAGATACCTCAAAAACCAAAGATTTAGCAAAAGATTTAAACAATTTGTTAGCAAATTTTCAGATATATTACCAGAACCTTAGAGGCATCCATTGGAACATCAAAGGAAAGCGCTTTTTCGATTTACATCTTAAGTTTGAAGAACTATATACCGATGCTAACATGAAAGTGGATATGATTGCAGAGCGTATTTTAACGTTGGGCGAAACGCCTTTTCATACCTTTAGTGATTATATTGAAAATGCCCAAATACCTATAGGTAAAAATATTTCACAAGATGAAAAAGCAGTTGCTTTAATTGTGGATTCTTTATCGGGATTGTTAAAAATAGAACGTGCGATTTTGGATAAATCTGATAAGGCTAATGATGAAGGAACAAACTCCATGATGAGTGACTTTATTACCGAACAGGAAAAAACCGTCTGGATGATGAAAGCCTGGTTGAACGAAACAGTTTAAATAGATTTGATTAATAGCAGCTTAAAAGACCTTCAATTGTTTGGGGGTCTTTTTTTATTAACATGCTTTTAATTTATAATTTCAACTTTCCGAATATAAACATTCTTCAAAGGCCAATCGCCATCATCTGTTTCCACGGCAGCAATCTTGTCAACAACATCCATCCCTTTTGTGACTTCACCAAAAATGGTATAATCACCATCCAAAAAATGGGCACCTCCTTGTTGTTGCACAATAAAAAACTCATATGGAGAAGCTAGTTTATGAGGATTATCAATATCACTACTTGGCATCGAAATCACTCCTCTATGGTGTTTATAGCCTTTTTTAGTGTCGGTAGGTAGTAAGTATAAACCTATTTCATTACGCTTTTTGGCTGTTTTTTTATCGTCGCTGTTGCCTGCCTGTACCATGAAATTGTCAATAACACGATAAAATTGTGTGCCATCAAAATAATGGCGTTTTGTTAAATAGATAAAATTAGAACGATGGTATTTGGTGTCATTATATAGTAAAATATCAATAGTTCCGAAATCGGTGGTGATACGTACCTTATTTTCTTTATGCTTTTTATCATATTCAGCAAAAAAGGGCACGGCATTTTTATCATCTAAAACAGGAAAATTGGTTTCAGGTGCTTTGGTTGTATCTTCAATAGGTGTTTTAGAAGGTGTATCTTTAGTTTCAATCACTTTCATATCCGTTTTCTTTTTTGATTGTTTATCTTCACAATTCAAAAATAATATAGAAACACATAACAACAAGATAACGCGCATAAAGAATGGATTTTAATGAATTTTTGGGATTGTCTTCAAAAATAAAAAATATACAGCTTCCAGCCGAAGAATCCCATCTTAAAATGATACCGCCATCTCGTAAGGCTTTATTGGATGTTCAAATGGACGCTGTTCATTTAGCTAAAAAAGCAGGGGTTTTGGCCTTGTTTTATCCAGATGAAAACAACCAAACAAAATTTGTTTTAATATTAAGAAAGACTTACAAAGGCATTCATTCGGCTCAAGTAAGCTTCCCGGGAGGTAAGTTAGAAGCCCAAGACATCTCTTTAAAGGAAGCGGCTATAAGGGAAACGTTTGAAGAAGTTGGCGTATCCAAAAACTCTATTGAAGTTTTAAGGGCATTAACACAGGTTTACATTCCACCTAGTAACTTTTACGTGCATCCATTTATGGCCATAACACCAGAAACGCCGTTTTTTAAGCTTCAAGAAAATGAGGTTGAAGCGCTAATTGAGGTCGATTTACATCATTTTTTAGATGATAACATCGTTACGACCAAACGTGTCAAGGCATCCTATAATATTGATGTTGAAGTCCCTACATTTCTATTGAACAATCACATTGTTTGGGGAGCAACCGCAATGATATTGAGCGAAATAAAAGACTTGTTAAAAGAATTAATGTAGTTTATAGATTTATTACATTTGTAATCTCTAACTAAATTGAAGCATGATGTATGGGATTGTTTAAGCGAAATCCATTCGGACATATACTTTTTGTGAAAAAATGGCTCATCCGTATTCTAGGGGTGATGACTCACCGCCGCTTTCGTGGGTTTAATGAACTGCAAATTGAAGGTTCTGAGGTTATTAAAAACTTACCAGATACTAACGTTCTATTTATATCCAATCACCAAACCTATTTTGCCGATGTTGTTGCCATGTTCCATGTGTTTAACGCTAGTTTAAGCGGTCGTACAGATTCCATAAAAAATGTAGGTTATTTATGGAATCCCAAACTTAATATTTATTATGTTGCTGCTAAAGAAACCATGAAAGCTGGCTTATTGCCCAAAATTTTAGCTTATGTGGGCTCCATTAGTATAGAGCGTACCTGGCGTGCCGAAGGTAAAGATGTTAATAGGCAAGTTAAAATGAGTGACATCTCCAACATTGGTAAAGCGTTGGATGATGGTTGGGTCATCACCTTTCCTCAAGGTACAACAACACCTTTTAAACCCATCAGAAAAGGAACAGCGTTTATCATTAAAAACTATAAACCTATTGTGGTTCCTATTGTTATAGATGGTTTTAGGCGTTCGTTCGATAAAAAGGGGCTTCGAATTAAAAAGAAAAACATTCTGCAATCTATGGAGATTAAAGAGCCGTTGGTGATTGATTATGAAAATGAAACTACCGACGACATCGTTAAAAGAATTGAATACGCCATAGAACAACATCCTTCCTTTTTAAAAGTAATTCCACGAGAAGAAGTGGAAGCTCAAGAAGCTTTGAACAAACTTCGAGAGTGGTAGTAAATGTCTTGGTTATTTATTGGAAAAGGCAATAAATATTTAATCTTTATTCTAATTCATCTTGTGGAGAAATTAGTTAACTTAGTAGTGAGTTGATTTAATTTTAAAAATCTGAACATCAACAATGTTTGGGTTGTTTTATTCCGCGATGAAAAAAGAGTTCACCCCCAAATTATTTTCTCTTATAAAAGAAGGCATTTCTAAAGAAACTATAGTAAAGGATGTGCTTTCTGGAATCATCGTAGGTATCGTAGCGCTTCCGCTTGCCATTGCTTTTGCCATTGCTTCTGGTGTTTCTCCAGAAAAAGGCATCATAACGGCTATTGTTGCTGGCGTCGTCATCTCCACTTTTGGCGGTAGCCGTGTGCAGATAGGTGGGCCAACGGGTGCTTTTATTGTTATAGTTTACGGCATTGTTCAGGAATTTGGGGTCAACGGATTGACCATAGCCACTTTTATGGCCGGATTTATAATCATAGGTCTTGGCTTGGCCCGTTTGGGTAACCTGCTTAAGTTTATTCCATATTCCCTTATTGTTGGTTTTACAAGTGGTATTGCTTTAATTATTTTTTCCTCACAAATCAATGATTTTTTTGGTTTGCACATAGCTAAAGTTCCTGCGGATTTTATCGACAAATGGAAAGTTTATTTTGAGAATTTCAATAAAGTGAATTGGTATGCCATTGCCATAGCTATCGGAACCATCCTTATTACTTTGTATTTTCAAAAACTGATTAAAAAAATCCCAGGTTCTATCATTGCTATTTTGGTTTCTACTCTTGTGGTCAAGCTGTTTGAAATCCCTGTGGACACTATAGAAAGTAATTTTGGTGATATTCCAAACCATTTTAGTGCGCCATCATTACCGAATGTGGATTTTGAAACCGTAAAGTTACTTATCGCGCCCGCTTTTGCCATTGCGCTCCTCGGTAGTATAGAATCCCTGCTTTCTGCAGTTGTATCCGATTCCATGATTGGTGGTAAACATCGGTCTAATGTTGAATTAATAGCGCAAGGTGCTGCAAACATTGTGTCTTCATTATTTGGCGGTATACCCGCCACAGGAGCTATTGCAAGAACGGCAACCAATGTTAAAAATGGTGGCAGAACACCTATGGCGGGCATCGTGCATGCATTGGTTTTATTGTCCATTATGCTGTTATTTGCGCCTTATGCCAAGTTAATTCCGTTGTCTTGTCTTGCAGGGGTTTTAATGGTAGTGGCTTATCACATGAGTGAATGGCGCCAATTCAAATCCATTTTAAAAGGTAATAGAATGGATGTTATCATCCTATTAACGACATTTTTTCTCACGGTTATTTTTGATTTAGTCATTGCTATCGAAATTGGTATCGTGCTTTCCAGCTTTATGTTTATGAAACGTATGAGTGAATCTGTGGTTGTTGAAAATATTACAACAGACCATGTAAATGGAGAGCATTTATTTGATGAAGAACAATTGGACTTGCCTAAAGATGTATTATTATATGAAATAAATGGGCCTTTGTTTTTTGGAGCGGCACGCCAATTTCAAGAAACCATCACCAATACACATTTACAACCCAAAGTTATTATTATTAGGATGCGATATGTCCCTTTAATAGATGCAACAGGGTATCAAAGTCTAAAGGAAATCATTAAATCTTATCAAAATAGAAACATAAAAGTTGTTTTGTCTGGCATACGCGAAACATTAAAAAGCGATTTCGAAAAAAATGGCATGTACGCCATTTTAGATAACCAATATATAGTAGGAGATATCAAAGAAGCCATTAGAATAGCGAGCCAATATTAAAAGTTCAATTATTTGTATGATATGATTTTGGCATCAACCAAACGCGTCCCAATGGATGGTATAGCTACTCTGTTAATGCTCAATTCGAATAGTATTTCGTTCAAACCAATACTATAGCTAATTGCAAGCGTGTGGTTTTATGGCATACGACTTCATCAAATTACCGTCTGTTTTTTTACGAGAAATGAAAAGAATTATAGTAAAAATAGTAATTAAGCAATACTTTTCATAAGCTTGGTACGGAGTTAAAAAAAGAACTATTTTTATTCGAAACCTATACATTTCATTAAAAAGAGAACAATATTTTAGCGTTAGGTTTATTCAATATTCAATTACATATCAAAATATATGATTCAGAAAGGTGCTGAAGCAGAAAGATTGGCAATTCCAGATACATACAAATACTGGAAAAAATGGGGGCCTTATTTAGCAGAAAGACAATGGGGAACCGTGCGTGAAGATTACAGTGAACACGGTACCGCATGGGAATTTATCGACCACGAAAAAGCACGAAGCAACGCCTATAGATGGGGCGAAGAAGGCATTGCGGGTTTTTGTGATTCGCGGGAAATATTGTGTTTGGCACCAGCTTTTTGGAATGGAAAAGATGCCATTTTAAAAGAACGTTTGTTTGGACTGACCAACAACCAAGGGAATCATGGTGAAGATGTTAAGGAACTTTATTTTCATCAAGTGTCGTCGCCCACGCATTCCTATTGCAAGTATCTATACAAGTATCCACAAAATGAGTTTCCTTATGGTGATTTAGTGAGTGGCAATCAACGTGGTCGCGATCAATTTGAATATGAATTATTGGACACGGGCATCTTTAAAAATAATGCTTATTTTGATTGTTTTATAGAATATGCCAAAGCCGATGTGGATGATATTCTTATGAAAATCACCGTCGTAAACAGAGGTGTTGAAACGGCCGATATCCATGTGTTGCCACATTTGTGGTTTCGTAATTTCTGGAAGCATAATAAACGGCATGCCCGTCCCAGTATGAAATCCATTTCCAATACGGTTGTGCAATCCAGGAGCACCAGAAACGGACGGTATTATTTATATCATGAAGAAGCCGAGCAGCTATTTTGTGAAAACGAGACCAATAATGTACGTATTTATAATTACGCCAATGAAGTCGATTATGTAAAAGATGGCATCAACAATTATATTGTAAATGGCGAACCGACTGTAAACCCAGAAAAAAGTGGCACGAAATTCGCCGTATGGCATCATTTTAAACTGAATGCTGGTGAAGAAAGAACTGTAAAAGTACGCCTTAGTAAAGGTAAACTGGAACATCCTTTTGCGGATTTTGATACCGTATTTCATCAACGAATTACGGAGTGCGAAGAGTTTTATAACGAAACCATTCAAACCAACATACCAGAAACCTATCAAGCCATTGCTAAAAGCGCTTTCTCTGGGTTGTTATGGACCAAGCAATTTTATTATAACGATGTATTTAAATGGTTGTTTGGTGGTCCTGGTGAACCCACGCCACATCGTGTAAACATGCGTAACCATAGCTGGCAGCACCTTACCAATAGGCACGTTATTTCAATGCCAGATAAATGGGAATATCCTTGGTATGCTGCATGGGATTTGGCTTTTCATATGGTATCCTTTGTAGAGATAGATCCTTTCTTTGCCAAAGAACAATTGCTGTTGGTGTTGCAAGAAAGTTATATGCATCCTAATGGGCAAATTCCTGCCTATGAGTGGAATTTTAGCGATGTGAATCCGCCCGTGCATTCTTGGGCGGTTTGGAGCGTTTACGAAAAAGATAAAAATTACACGGGAAAAGGCGATATTCCGTTTTTGGAAAAAGCTTTCCAAAAGCTGTTGATTAATTTCACCTGGTGGGTAAACCAAAAAGATAAAAGTGGTACCGACCTTTTTGAAGGTGGTTTTTTGGGTTTGGATAATATTGGCGTATTCGACCGTAACCACATGCCTCCGGGAATCAAACGCATGCAACAGGCCGATGCTACCAGCTGGATGGCTATGTTTACGCTTAATATGCTACGCATGTCCTTAGAACTTGCCAAAACCAATAAAATTTATGAAGAGTCAGCCGCCAAGTTTTTTAGGCACTTTTTAAACATTGCTTGGGCGATGCACCATATTGGGAAAAAGGATATTTCTCTTTGGGACGATGAGGATAATTTTTACTATGATGTTGTGGAAATGGCAACTGGGGCAACCGACCGCTTAAGGGTACGCTCTTTGGTAGGCGTGATTCCTATGTTTGCTGTTGAAATCATTCATAAAGACCTTTTTGAGGAACTGAAGAAATTTAGGATTAGAGCCAATGAAATTATACGAACCCGTCCAGATTTGGCCTCGCTAATTTCAAATTTAGACAATGCTAACGCCGAAGGTAATTATCTGTTCTCCATCATGCGTGGCTTTAGGCTGGAACATTTGTTAAAACGCTTGTTAGATGAAAACGAATTTCTTTCTGATTATGGCATCCGTTCCCTATCTAAGTATCATGAAAAGCATCCGTTTGTGTTTCAGCACCATGGTCACCATCAAATCCAGTATGAACCTGGCGAGAGCCGCTCCAATATGTTTGGAGGTAATTCCAACTGGCGAGGCCCTATTTGGTTGCCTATTAATTACATGATTATCCAATCCTTGCGTAAGTATTACACTTTTTATGGTGATGCCTACACCTATGAATTTCCAACAGGTTCTGGAAATAAAATTACTTTAAAAGATATTGCCAATCAGCTTACTAAGCGTTTGATAAAACTGTTTGAGGCCAATTCAGATGGGAAGTTTCAATACCATGCCGATGATGCCGATAAGCAGTTTTCAACAAACGAGCACTTTAAAAATTTGCATTTATTTTACGAGTTTTTTGATGGCGACACCGGTAAAGGCCTAGGCGCATCGCACCAAACAGGCTGGACTGCCCTGATTGCAAATTTAATTATGGAGGTGGAAGACGGTAGCTAGTTGTCAATCTTGCTAAATCTTATGTCAGACTGAGCGAAGTCGAAGTCCAAAAGAATTAGGTTTAAGTATTTTGATGAAATCTTTTTAGTGGATTCCTGCCTTCGCAGGAATGACAAACAAAAAAGATTTCAGTATAAATATTAAAATCTTTATTTTCGGTTATATATCAGATTATTTTTTGTCATGTTGACGAAGGAAGTATCATATTAATATAGTTTTCAGAGTCACTTAATGTGATTCTACCTCATACTTCGTTCGGAATGACAATCATTATCATTGTATATCAAAATAAATTTCCCCAACTTTGAAACTCAAAAAAACAAACAAAATACTATGAGCAAAACAAAACTTATCATAAACAGTAACGGGTCAGTAAAGATAGATGGCGATTTCGAAATCGTAGATAGCCAAGGCAATGCGTATGGATTACAAGGTAGAACCATAGTAAGTATTTGCCGTTGTGGACTATCAAGCAACAAACCATTTTGTGATGGTGCGCACCGCAACCATTTTGAGCATGACGCCAAAGCGTTTGATTTGCCGCCTATGAAGACCAGTTAATAACTCCTAACAATTCCTTTTTAAAACCACCTTCTAAATTCCTATTTTGCATCCCCCTTAAAATAAGGATTAAATGAAAGTCTGTATTGCCGAAAAACCCAGTGTAGCCCGCGAAATCGCTTCCGTTTTAGGAGCGAACACTAAGCGCGATGGTTATTTTGAAGGCAATGGCTATGCAGTAACTTACACGTTCGGACATTTATGCACCTTAAAAGAGCCCAACGATTATAAACCGCATTGGAAAAGCTGGGACTTAAATAATTTGCCCATGCTGCCCGAAAAGTTTGAAACCAAAGTGGTGGCGAATTCGGGCATACAAAAGCAATTTAAAATCGTTAAAAGTTTATTTGATAAAGCTGAGGTTGTCATCAATTGTGGGGATGCTGGGCAAGAAGGGGAGCTCATCCAACGTTGGGTGATGAATGAAGCCAATTACAAAGGTGAAGTCAAACGGCTGTGGATTTCATCATTAACCACCGAAGCCATCAAAGAAGGTTTTGAAAACCTAAAACCCTCCAGCCAATATGATAATTTATTTTATGCCGGATTTTCCAGAGCCATTGGCGATTGGCTATTGGGCATGAACGCCACCCGTTTATATACTTTAAAACATGGCGCAAATAAACAAGTATTGTCCATTGGGCGTGTGCAGACCCCAACTTTGGCCATGGTTGTGAACCGCTTTAAGGAGATTGATAACTTTAAACCACAACCGTATTGGGAATTACAAACTTTGTATAGGGATGTGCTTTTTAGTTATGAAGAAGGTCGGTTTTTAAACAAGGAAGCCGGGGAGGTTTTAGCCAATAAAGTCAAGGAAAGTGAGTTTGAAATTGTGTCGGTCGACAAGAAAAAAGGCAATGAATATGCGCCCAAATTGTTTGATTTAACAGGTTTGCAGGTGTACTGCAATAATAAATTCGGATTTTCCGCAGATGACACGCTTAAAATTGTGCAAACCCTGTATGAGCAAAAAGTAGTCACCTACCCAAGAGTCGATACCACGTTTTTGCCAAATGATATTTACCCAAAAGTATCGGGTATTTTACAAAAACTCACCAATTATGCAGCGTTAACACAACCACTTTTAGGGAAAAAAATTAAAAAATCGCCTAAAGTGTTCAATGATAAAAAAGTCACCGATCACCATGCCATCATCCCAACGGGCATGCAAACCAATCTGCAATATAATCAGCAACAGGTGTATGATATCATCGTCAGACGTTTTATTGCGGTATTTTATGACGATTGCGATGTGGCAAATACAACTGTGATTGGCAAAGCAGCGGAAGTGCCTTTTAAAGCCACCGGAAAAGAGATTTTGAAAAAAGGCTGGCGTGTCGTTTTCGAAGATGCGAACTCGAAAGAAAAAGAGTCAGATATCTTGCCAACCTTTGTAAAAGGCGAAACGGGACCGCACGAACCTTCATTTTTAGAAAAGGAAACCAAACCGCCCAATCAGTTTACAGAGGCTTCGTTATTACGTGCCATGGAAACCGCGGGGAAGGAAGTGGACGATGATGAGTTGCGTGATTTAATGAAGGAAAACGGTATTGGGAGACCATCCACCCGAGCCAATATTATAGAAACGCTTTTTAAGCGTAAATACATTGTTAGGAACAAAAAACAAGTCTTGCCAACGCAAACGGGCATTCAGCTGATTGATACGATTCAGAATGATTTGTTGAAGTCCGCCGAACTTACAGGTTCTTGGGAAAAGCAATTGAAAGATATTGAAAAAGGAACGTTTACGGCAAATGCGTTTATAAATAATATGAAACGCATGGTAGATGCCTTGGTATATGATGTGAGGAAAGAAGCCGTGCGCGCTAATATTTCGCATGCAACCATTACCCCAAAACAAGCGTTTAAAGAAACGAAAACGAAAGCGGTGGGCATCAATGCCGAAATATGCCCAAAATGCAAACAAGCAACTTTGTTAAAAGGAAAATCGGCTTATGGATGCAGTGCTTATAAATCGGGTTGCGATTTTGTATTGCCGTTTGCCTATGCTGGCAAAAAAATATCCGAAAACCAATACTTAAGATTGCTTCAAAAAGGCAGTACGGTGAATTTAAAAGACTTTAAAACCGATGCGGGAACTGTGGAAGGCTTGTTGCGTTTTGATGCTGATTTCAAACTTGTTTTGGAGCCTAAGAAAACGTCCGCGAAAGCGATGCCTGAGACATTAGCTTGTCCGAAATGCAAAAAAGGAACGGTCATAAAAGGCAAAACCGCCTATGGCTGCAGCGATTATAAATCGGGTTGCGACTTTAGGGTGTCTTTTGAAACAGTACGACAAAAAGTAAACGGGCATAAACCGACTAAAGAGCTTGTATATAGTATTTTAACGGATAGTATTTAAAGTAATGCATAAGAATTTTATCATCTATAAACCCTACGGTTATTTGAGTCAGTTTGCCAGTAACGCCAGTAAACAACAATCAAAAAAATTCTTGGGTGCGTTGCATGATTTCCCAGAAGGTATTATGGCGATTGGTAGGTTAGATGAAAAATCGGAAGGGCTTTTATTGCTAACTACCGACGGCAAAATGAGTGATTATATCAATAGTCAAAAAGTAGATAAAGAATATTATGCCTTAGTTAATGGCGATATTACGCACGAAGCTATTGAGCAACTTTCAAAAGGCGTGGAAATCGGTTTTGAGGGCAAAAAATACCTAACGAAACCTTGTGTTGTTTTTAAGTTAGAAAATGAACCCAATTTACCAGAGCGTTCTAAAAAAATACGTGATGCTAGGCACGGACCAACGTCGTGGATTTCCATCACCCTAAATGAGGGCAAGTTTAGGCAAGTGCGCAAAATGACATCGGCCGTGGGGTTTCCAACCTTGCGATTGGTTCGGGTTCGAGTTGGGAATGTTCACGTAAACGCCATGCAAGTGGGTGAGGTGATTCTCGTTACGGATTTTTTGCATTAGAGGTGATTTAAAATGGAAATAAATTCCAAATGGATTCCTGCATGCGCAGGAATGACAAGACATATTTTTATTATTTTATTTGGTAATAACTACTTTTCCAAATAAAGTAAATATATGCCAAGATAGGGTATAAGACTAAAGAAAAGACTAAGGATTTTTCGCTAAATTGATAAATAATCAAGCTTATTACAATGATGGAAATACCCAAAAATATATGGAATTTTCTAAAAAAAGGAAGGTAATCTTTCAGGTTAAATTTTTTTCGTTCTTCTTTGGTCATGGTGTTGTACCCTGAAAGTAGCTGAGAGGCATTATTTTCAGTTAACAAAAAACCTATTCCTATGAATAATAGTCCGATTGTTACAATAATTATGTAATCCATCTAAACTTCCAGTTTCTGTAATTCTTTATAATTTCTATTCAAACGTTTTAATAGCAATCCGTAAATAAGTTTGTAAAAAAACCAAATAGCAATTATGAAAATGCTAACAATGCCAGTGAGCATTAAATATATTATAGTCTTTTCCATAGTTCCAATGTTGGCCATGTTTTTTGCGGTTTCTGGATCATTGTGCAGTGCAAAGTAAAAACCAATGATCATGGAGATACTTCCGGCTATTAGGTTGTATAATACATAATATTTAATTACCCTACGGGTTTTTATTATATTTTCCATTAATTTTTTCGCACTATCAGTTACGGAAATGGCTTTATGGGACTTGAATAATAAGTAAACAAACACAATGGTAATGCCAAAGCTAAATAGGGTAAGAACGGTAAATAGATGCTCGCTATCATATATTTTATCCAGTCTTTCTTTATAACTGTCTGAACAAACATAAGGAATGGCACTTACTAAAATCCAAAACACAAGTTCGGCAATGCTTATATAAAACAGGGTCTTAACTATGGAAGACGATTTTTTATGCAACATGGGATAAATATCGTTAACCGATAGTCTTTTTTTAATAGCTCTAATTCATCCATAAATTAAGGATTTAGTATGGTTTTAAGTTTTGTTTTAATCCGGTTCATTTTCACTCGGGCATTCACTTCGCTTATCCCCATGGTTTCACTAATCTCACCATAGTCTTTGTCTTCTAGGTATAAAAAAACCAGTGCTTTGTCAATGTCGTTTAATTGGTGTAAGGCATTGTACAATGTTTTAAGTTGTTGTTCTTCGGTATCGTCATAGTCCTCTGCTTTCATCCTGAATTCCACACCATCAAATTCTTGGGTGCTAATGCTGCGTTTGGATTTTCTGTAAAGCGTGATGGCGGTATTTAAACCCACGCGATACATCCAGGTGCTAAACTTAGCGTCGCCCCGAAATTTCGGGTAGGCTTTCCAAAGTTGGATGGTGATTTCTTGAAATAAATCATTATGCGCATCATAATTATTGGTGTACAAACGGCACACTTTATGGATGATGTTTTGGTGCTTTTCAAGCAATTCAACAAAGCTATGTTCTAGTTCTTTATTCAATGTTTTGGTATGGTTGTTATATTAGTATTCTAATTGTTTTAAATGTTACAAATAGGGGTAGGGTTATTGAAAATAATCATTTTTTAATGATGTGTATTTTAAGGTTTTTTGCCTGTCTTTTTTTAATAGCTCTAATTCATCCATAAATTAAGGATTTAGTATGGTTTTAAGTTTTGTTTTAATCCGGTTCATTTTCACTCGGGCATTCACTTC
>NCDW01000038.1 GCA_002280395.1 Flavobacteriales bacterium 32-35-8 | reverse complement strand
TTTTTTTTTGATCTTTAGAAAAAGTACAATTAGACGTTTGCTTACCTGTGAAAATTCTAGCAATTGGAATTGCTTTAGGATTAAAAATCCATATTCCGCCAGGACCACTGGCAAAAATGTATCCATCCCTATTTACTTTCATACCATCAGGAAGTCCTTGTTGGCCTTCTTTACCCACCAAATATGTAACATCATAAAACAACTTTTTATTAGAAACCGCGCCTTCTGATAAAACATCATATGAGTACCAAACAGCATGTTCCTTATCAGAAACTGCTACGTATAAAGTTGATTCATCTGGAGATAAGGCAATACCATTTGGTTTCGTAAGTGAATCCAAAAGTTTTAATTCTCCTGTTTTTAAAAGACAATAAACCCCCTGAAAGGATAATTCTTTTTCTGGGTCATTATCTTTTAAAGGTAAGCCATATGGAGGGTCGGTAAAATAGAGGTTTCCCAATTTATCAAAAGTGCCATCATTAGGGCTATTTAATTTTTTGCCATTAAATCCTTCTACTAAGGTTATAAAATCTGTTTTTGGGGCATTTAATGATGCGTTCATCTTAACCACTTTTCTTTCACCATGTTGCATCATGACAAGTTCATCTTCTGGATTTAGCAATAGCCCGTTAGATCCTGGTTCTGGCCCTTTAAAATCTTTCCCCATATAACCAGACGGAAATAAATAAGTTATAGTGTCCCCATTTGCATCTAACTTATATATTTTGTTCCTTTTTACATCTGAAAACAGAAGGTATTTCCCATTTTCTATCCATAATGGCCCTTCTACCCATTCAAAACCTTTGGCAATAATCTCTATAGGAGTATTGGCATCTAATAGAAATTTAGCTTCGTCATCCATAATTTCAATATGAAATTCTGAATTAACTTGTTCTCTATTACTAAGTTCTAGCTTTTTAGCATCTTTACAAGCAGAAAATAATAATAAAAGAATTATAAGTTTTAAGATGCATTTCATTTTTAAATAATTAATGTTATTATAAAAATTATTATCATTGCTGTAACACCAAAAATTAATGTACCAACAGTTTGTACTTGATAACCTTGTCTTACATTCATACCTGTGAGTTGAGTAAGCACCCAAAAAAAACTGTCATTTACTTGCGAAACCACAGAAGATCCGGCACCTATTGCCAATACTGTCATTACCTTTAAAAATGGATCATCTAATCCCAAAGCAGGTAAAATTGGAGCTACAATAGAAGCTGTTGTAACCAATGCAACTGTTGAAGATCCTTGTGTTGTTTTTAAGCCAGCAGCTAATAGAAAAGGGAAAAACAAGCCTATTTCCATACCTGAAAATCCACTTGCAATAATATCCCCAATTCCCGAATTCTGAAGCATTGCCCCAAAAACCCCTCCAGCACCAGTTATTAAAATAATGGGAGCCGCTACTTTTAAGGATTCACCTAACCACCCGTTAGACGAAAGTATTTTTTCATCCAGCTTTTTTGGAATAATAAGAGAGAAAAATACCCCAACAAATAAAGCTATAACTGGTGTGCCAAAAAATGAAATGAACTGGGTAAATATGGAAGCCTCAATATTTAGGCTAGGATAATCTATTATGGCCTTGAACATAATAAGCAATAAAGGCAACAGAATGGGAAGGGAAGATTTTAATAGAGATGGTTGATATGTGATTTCTACAACCTTTTCCAATTTATAATAGAGTTTAATTTTTGATGTTATTCTTGTAGCATAAAAGTAACCTGGTATAAGAGAGATAGCACTAACTATAAGCCCCCATATAATAACATCCCCTAAATTGGCATTTAATATTCCCGCTGCTGCTATTGGCCCAGGAGTAGGCGGCACCATAACATGCGTTGCAGTGAGCCCAATCGCTAATGCAGTTGTAGTTCCTGCAAATGAAATACCAGCTTTATGTGAAAGCGCCTTATTTAATGGTGTCATTATTAAAAGTGCACTATCTGCAAAAATAGGGATAGATAAAATATAACCCGTTACCATCATTGCTAAATGAATAGATTTTTCACCTATAATTTTAAGTATTTTTGTTGCTAAAACCAAGGCTCCTCCAGATTTTTCAAGAACTTTCCCTATGGTTACCCCGAACACTATAATCAGTCCTATTTTTCCCATGATACTACCAAATCCAGAATTAATAGAATCAATAATTTGTTCAACATTCATACCAGAAATAAAACCATATGCTAAGGAAGTAATCAATAACACAAAGAAAGGATGGATTTTGAACTTTACAATTCCTACGGTTAAAAAGGTTAATGCAACTAATAATGCTATTATATAAATCATGTTGTTTAGAACTAAGTTAGCTATATAAATTTTATTTTACCATTCTGCAAAATTACCATCGGCATTTCTCCAAATTGGATTTGCCCAATTATGTCCTATTTTATTTGCTTCTTTTAATTTTTCCTCATTTATTTCAATTCCGAGTCCATGTTTTTTAAATAACTCTATAGATCCATTTTTTACTTCTAAAGCCTCAGGGTTAAGGACATAATCTAAAATATCATATCCTTTATTGTAATGTATTCCTAAACTACTTTCCTGTATAATGGCATTGGATGATACAAAATCTATGTGCAATGCAGAGGCAAGGGATATTGGTCCTAATGGACAATGTGGTGCAATGGCAATATCGTAGGCCTCAGCCATGGTTGCAATTCTTCTTACCTCTGATATCCCCCCCGCATGACTTAGGTCAGGTTGAATAATATCTACAATACCTTCTTGAAGAATTACCTTAAAGTCCCATCTAGAAAACATACGTTCCCCTGTTGCAATAGGAATATTGGTATAAGCATAAATATGTTTTAAAGCCTCATTATTTTCACTTAATACAGGCTCTTCTATAAACATAGGTTCATAAGGTTCCAGTTCGTCAATAAGCTTTTTAACCATAGGTTTATGTACCCTCCCATGAAAATCCAACCCTATATCGAGATCGTATCCAAATTCTTGCCTTAAAAGCTTGATATTATTTGCTACCTTTTTTATATCTTTTAAAGATGAAACCCATTCCATTGGACCTGTAGCATTCATTTTCACCGCTTGGTAACCTTGTTTGACTTTCTGATCTGCTTGCTCTAAAACAATATCAGGATTATCTCCACCTATCCAACAATACATTTTCATTCTTTCTCTAACAGCTCCTCCTAACAATTCATATACGGGCACTTTCAAAAACTTACCTTTTATATCCCATAAAGCTTGGTCTATACCAGATATAGCACTCATTAAAACAGGCCCTCCCCTATAAAAACCTCCTCTATATAATATTTGCCATATATCCTCAATATTATTAGCTGTATGTCCAATTATATACCGTTCAAGTTCTTTTATACATGCAGCGACTGTATCGGCTTTCCCTTCAACCACGGGCTCCCCCCAGCCTATTATTCCAGATTTTGTTATAACTTTTATAAACAACCATCTGGGTGGAACTTTAAATAATTCAATTTTTTCTATTTTTAGTTCATCCATTCTTATTCTTTTATTTTTTTTAAAAATTGCTTCACTGTATTTTCTATAGTTTCTTTACTGTTTTCTGATTTAACAATTTCCATTAAAACACTCCCTAAACCAACACCTGAAGCTCCCGCTGACATCCAATCTTCCACATTCAATAAGTTTATTCCACCGACGATAAAAAAATCAACGTTATTTAATGGGGCTTTAATTGTTTTAAAATAATCAAGCCCAAAGCTTCCGGCTGGAAATAATTTAATAAAATCAGCCCCATTTTCTACAGCTGTGCAAATTTCCGTAGGTGTAAGAGCCCCCATTAATACTGGAATTTCATTTTGATGGGCAATAGTTATTACATCTATGTTAGTATTTGGACTTACTAAAAATTGTGCTCCAGCTTTAATGGCCTTCCTAGCAATTTTTTCATTGGTTACTGTACCAGCTCCAATCAGGACATTTGAATTGGCGTAGCATTTTCTTGCCTTAGATATTTCTTCAGTAAAACCTGGTGTATTGGAAGTAATTTCCAGTACTTTTATATTTAACTCTATGAGTTTTTCAAGAACAATGGGAACTTCCCATTGTTCTTCTAAACGAACAATGGCAATAATTTTTTCCTCTTTAATTATTTTAACAATGTCTTGTCGTTTCATCTTAATACATGCCCTTTTAAATTTCCCTCCATAATTGAAAGAATTTCTTTTTCAGTACTGGTATGTTGGTCACCTAGAATCGTATGTTTTAAAGCAAAAGCTGCAGTCGCAAAGTCAATGACTTTTTTTTCATCCCAACCCTGGTTAATTGCGTGCAAAAATGCCGCAGCAAAGGCATCACCAGTACCAAAACGATCTGTAATGGTTACATCTATAGTATTTGAAATATAATATTTAGAATCTGACATAAAAATAGCTGACACTTCATTTTGACTAGCTGACATATGTTTTCGTACCGTAAAAGCCAATTGCTTTATTCCAAACTTTTCGTGAGCTATATTGGTTGCTTCAAGTGTTTTATCTAATTCTGTCATTCCCTGGGTTTTTAAATCATAGACATCTTCTAAAACTCCTATATTACCAAACAACAGATCGGTATGTTCTAATATTTGGTCCATAATTTTGCGCGCATCAGATGGGTTACTCCATAGTGACCTTCTATAATTCATATCAAAGCCCACTTTCACTCCTTTTTGTTTGGCCACTTTAGCTGCTTTTATAGTTTCTGCCGCACATTGTCTTGAAAGCACTGGAGTGATACCAGAAAGAAAGATCCATTTTTTATTCTCCAAAGCCCTTTCCCAATTAAATGCTTCTTCATCAATTTCACTAATTGATGAGTTTGCCCTATCATATATTACACTAGAAGGCCGTATTGAGCAACCTAACTCTATGAAATAAGTCCCAATTCTACTTCCACCTCTAGTTATATTTTGAGTATCAATTCCATAAGAACGGAGAGATGCTATAGCCGCATCCCCCAATTGATTTTGGGGAAGTTTTGTGATAAAGCTTACTTCGTTATTAAGAATTGCTAATGATGCTGCCACGTTAGATTCGGACCCTGCATAATTAACATCAAAAGATCGTGCTGAATTAATTTTAGCATTAAATATACCAGGAGTTAACCGTAGCATGATTTCCCCAAAGGTTACAAAACTCATGATTTTTGTTTCAATTTATATAACTATTTTTGATTCCTAATTTGACTTTCATAACTTCAATTACTTTTATTTATCTTGTTCAATTATTGTTTTAATTATATTTTCATAATGTGTAAATAAAGGAATCAATCTTTTAACATATCAGGTGTAGCTACTGTTCTAAAGCCAGTATGATCTGAACTTGAATCTGGGCTCATTCCCATTTTTGCCGAAATTCTAAAACTTGCACAGTAAGAGGCATTGCATAAAAATGAACCTCCTTTTATAATATGTTCTTGTTGCCAAGGACTATCGGGGTTATATGCTTTATCAGCTCCTTTGGGATTTCTAATAGTTTGAGAGACATCTAACTGACGATAATAGTTTACATTGAATAAATCGCTCGTTAATTCCCAAACATTACCCAACATATCATAAATACCAATATTATTTGGAGGAAATGATTTAACTGGTGCTATAAATTCAAACCCATCTTTAGGTTCATTTTTTATAGGAAAAATACCTTGCCATGTATTTGCATTCTGGATTAATAGTTCTGGATTATTACCCCAAGTATAAATGTTATCCTTAAAAATCCCCTGAGCTGCCGCTTCCCATTCTGCCTCTGTAGGTAGGCGTCTATTAGCCCATTTACAAAATGCTAATGCATCTTCATATGCTATATGTACAACTGGATAGTTTTCTTTACCTTCAATGGAACTTTCTGGGCCTTCTGGGTGTTTCCAATTAGCCCCAATTTTCCATATCCACCATTGAAAATAATTATCCATAGAGGCTACGGCTCTGACACTTTTATTGAAAATCAAACTACCAGGTTTTAAAATAGAATCTGCAGGTTTTGGTGTGCCTTCCGGAAGTTCCTTTTTCATTTCTTCCCAGTTTATAGGGCGTTCTGCTACAGTAATATAAGCTGTAGCATCAATAAAATCTTCAAATTGTTGATTAGTTACTTCTGTTATATCAATAAAAAACCCATCAACGGTAACTTGATGACCCGGCATTTCTCGATTCATGGCAAATTTATCATTATCCTTAGCACCTTGCCAAAAAGTTTTCCCTTCTATCCATACCATTCCTTCAGGCATTATAATAGTATCTGGGTGTTTCACCTCATTCTTGCAAGCAGAAAAAAAACAAACTAAAAAAGCAAACTGAATAATTTTCACTTGAATACCCCTCTTTTGCTTCATAATTTTTTATTAACTATTATTTAGTTCCCACTTCCACGCGGATGATAAAGCATCTTTTAAACTTAATTTAGATTTCCATCCCAAAACCGTATTAGCCTTTGTTGTATCAGCATAAGCAGCAATTACATCACCTTCTCGTCGTCCCACAATTTTATAATTTAATTTTGTTTTTGAAACATTTTCAAAAGCTCGAATTACTTCTAGCACAGAACTCCCTTTACCTGTTCCAATATTGAAAACCTCAAAATTGTCTTGATTAGAGCCTTGAATCAAACGCTTTAAAGCCATTACATGTGCCTTGGCCAAATCCACCACATGGATATAATCCCGGATACAGGTACCATCACCAGTAGGGTAATCATTACCAAAAACTAACAACTGTTCTCTTTTACCAATAGCTGTTTGCGTAATAAATGGCACTAAATTTTGAGGCGTTCCAATTGGTAATTCTCCAATCTTTATAGAATTATGGGCGCCAATAGGGTTGAAATACCTGAGTGCAATAGCATTCATACCAGAAACAACTTTACAAGTATCCATAATAATTTCCTCACCTATTTGTTTTGTGTTTCCGTAAGGAGATTTCGCCTTTTTGACCAATGCTGATTCTGTTATCGGCAAGGCATCGGCCTCGCCATAAACCGTACATGAGGAACTGAATATAAAGTATGAAGATTCCTTCTTTTGAAGTTCCTGCAATAAATAAATCAAGGAATTCAGGTTGTTTTCATAATAAACCAGAGGTTTATCAACACTTTCTCCTACTGCCTTTGAAGCAGCAAAATGAACAACTCCATTAATATCCTTATGTCTCTTAAAAAAATCCTTTACAGAACCCTTTTCTCTAAGATCAATCTTTTCAAAAATGGGCTCCATATTGGTTATATCAGTTATTCCTTTTAAAACATCAATTGTTGAATTAGATAGATTGTCAATAATAACTACTTCAAAGCCTTCATTTTGAAGTTCTACAACGACATGGGAACCTATAAATCCCAAACCACCTGTTACTAATATTTTCATAAACTATACTTTAATATTCTTTAATTCCAAAATATGGCATACAATGCAGCTACAATAATTAAAATTGCAAAAGCACCAATATTGAATAATGGGCTGGTTTTAAATAATTCTTTAGTAATTGGAATTCCTTTTTTATCATCTGCCCCTTTATTCTGCCTAAAACTTAAAAAAGCAATAACACCCATAGTTAATAATACAGTATATCCCATTTGATCCATAAAGGGAACGTTTACAAACAATGGATTAGTAGACCATCCATTTGGTGATACTTTAAAATACAAGGCTATTGGAATGGATGTTAATGCTCCAACTATTGCGGCATTGTTTGTTGTTTTCCTCCAGAACAGCCCTAACATAAATACGGCTAAAATACCGGGGCTAACAATACCTGTGTACTCTTGTATAAATTGAAATGCTTGATCAAGGCCTCCTAATAATGGCGCCGTAATACTGGCTATAATTAAGGCAACACCAGCTGATAACCTACCTACATTAACTGTGCTTTTGTCACTTGCATTTGGGTTGATGTATTGTTTATAAATATCCATAGTGAAAATGGTTGATGTAGAATTCAACATGGATGCCAATGAAGACACAATAGCGGCTGCCAATGCTGCAAAAGCTACTCCTTTCATACCTGTTGGTAAAAAGTGTAATAGCCAGGGATATGCCTTATCTGCTTGTTCCAATGATGGTAAATTATGAAAAGCTGAATTACCCAATCTTGCCATAATCCCTGGGTCATTAATCATTACATAAGCAGCAATCCCTGGAATTACCACAATTAATGGAATAATTAATTTTAAGAAAGCAGCTAATAAAATTCCCTTTTGTGATTCCTTTAATGATTTTGCGGCCAATGTCCTCTGTATGATATATTGATTGAATCCCCAATAGTATAAGTTTGCGACCCACATACCTCCTATTAAAACACCAATACCTGGCAACTTATCATAATATGGATTTGACTTATCAAAAATCATTGCAAATCGTTCAGGAGTAGCCTCATAAACAGTTTTAATACCGGAAATAACACCCTCACCTCCAGAAACAGTATTTAAAGCGATATAGGTTGTTACCAAACCTCCTAATACTAAAAATATCACTTGAATAACATCTGTCCATGCTACTGCCGAAAGGCCACCATACAAAGAATAGGCTGCAGCAAATAACGCCAAACCTATTACTCCATAGATCATGGGAATACCCATAATAGTTTCTATAGCCAGACTACCCAAATACAATACTGAAGCGAGGTTTACAAAAACGTATAAACCTATCCAAAATACTGCTAGTATGGTTTTTAAATTTGTTGAAAATCGCTTTTCTACAAACTCGGGAATGGTATATAGTCCTTTCTCAATAAAAATTGGTAAAAAGAATTTTCCAACAATGATTAATGTAATTGCTGCCATCCACTCATAAGAGGCTATTGCCAATCCTAATGCAAATCCAGAACCAGACATCCCTATAAATTGTTCTGCTGAAATATTGGCCGCAATAAGAGATGCGCCTATAGCCCACCATGGTAGTGATTTACTAGCTAAAAAATAATCTTCAGCGTTTTTTTGATGCCCTTTTTTGTCTCTCGACACCCATAAACCGACGGCCAATATTAAAATGGCATAGGCGATGAAAATGAAGTAATCCCAAAATTCGAAATGTGTTGTCATATTTGTTTTAGTTATTGGTACGTTGGTAGTTTAATTTTAAATTAACTCTTTAAGTTTTTTGGCTGCTATTTCAGCAGAAACATCTCGTTGTGGTGAGCCAA
Source organism: Flavobacteriales bacterium 32-35-8 (assembly GCA_002280395.1). GTDB lineage: Bacteria > Bacteroidota > Bacteroidia > Flavobacteriales > Flavobacteriaceae > Confluentibacter. The sequence continues at coordinate 3,582 of NCDW01000038.1, read as the reverse complement.
ACATTTCATATCCTACCATAAATTTCTTGACTGTTGCACTTCTCAAAAGTGGAGGATAGAAACTCATATGCCAGTGCCAATGGGTATTATCTTCTTCATTGGTTGGTGATTGATGGATCCCGCTTGAATAAGGAAATGAACAATTAAATAATTTATCATAAGCTTTGGTCAAAACTGAAATGGCCTGGGCAAAAAAGGATACTTCTGACTCAGTCATTTCTAGGATACTTTTTTGATGTATCTTAGGAACAATCATAGTTTCAAAAGGCCAAATGGCCCAAAATGGGACAAGTACTACAAATGACTCATTTTCAAAAATAATACGTTCTTGGTTTATTATTTCTTGCTGTAAATAATCGCCTAATAAACTCGACTTATTCTTATGGAAATAAGCATATTGCTGTTTATCTTTTTTATCAACTTCATTAGGTAATGTTGATTGACTCCATATTTGTCCATGCGGATGTGGATTACTACAACCCATAACAGAGCCTTTATTCTCAAATATTTGAACATAATTGATCGTGTTAATTTCTCCCATTTCTTTATATTCCCTTTGCCAAGCTTCAATCACCTTCTTAATGCCATTAACATCCATATCTGCCAAAGTTTTTGAATGATCTGGGCTAAAGCATATCACTTTACAAATACCTGTTTCACTTTGAGCTTTTAACAAGCCTTCTTCAATTTTAAATGTTTTCGAATCGTTTTGGAGTGCCGCGAAATCGTTGGTAAATACAAAAACATCTTTATAATTAGGATTCGTCTTGCCATTAATTCTGGTGTTTCCAGTACATAAATAACAAGATTCGTCATAAGTGGGTCTCACTTCATTTGATATTTCTTCTTTTTGTCCTTGCCATGGCCTTTTGGCACGATGTGGAGATACTAGAACCCATTCTCCAATCAATATATTCAAACGTTTATGTGAGTAATCTTGTAAATCAGGATTCATAATATTATTTTACTTATATATTTTATTATAATTTCTATGCCTTTGAAAGTGACACAAAATAGACAGAACATTTTTTATTAAATCCATTTTATAGGTATCAAAAAACAAATATTTAAAAGCTTTTGTTTTTTTTAAATCCAAGTTGAGTCTTTTAAGCTTTTGTGTACTGTTTTCTTATAAAAACAGATATTTTCAAATTATAATGAAATTATTTATTTAACGTTAAACTTTTAATTAAATCAACTTCTTCCTGTTTATAGGGTGTTCCATCGGGATGAAAAATTTCATGAAACCAAAGTTCTGGTTCTCCTCCAGCAGGAATTGGCTCATCCCATGCATATTTTGTATTTGATTTTCCAGCAACCAATCCCCAGTTAATTGCTCCTACGTTTTCTTTAGCAAGTATTGGCATAATATTTTGGAACAAACTATTATTCCTTCGTGCCATATATTCTGTACAAACTAGGGGACGATTATATTTTCTCAGGCTATCAATAGCCTCTTTATGAATTTCTGGATCTCTATAATTGTGATAAGTGATTATATCTGAATTCTCAACTTGAAATTTATTTAGTTCAGTTAAATCCTTCCTCCAAACACCTGCGGAAATTGGTTGGGATGGACGAACTTCCCATGCCCATTCAAAAACATTTTTTAATAGGGGCAATGAACGATTACCAAGGTTATTGTTCCCAGGTTCATTGTATAAATCCCATATTACAATTCTTTGATCATTTTTAAAAGTTACAAGAACATCTTTTACATATTCTTCCAATAATTCAGTTAATTCAGGTTTTTCAAAAATTAAATCACCTGGGTCACGAACCCAACCTGAATTATGTACGCCAGGTTTTGGATCAGGTTGCTTTCCTGCCTGATAGGTAGGATTCCAACAATCATCAAAAAACACAAAAATTGTTTTTATACCATGATTGTCCGCAATTTCAAGATACTTATCCATTCGTTTTTTGAAACCTTCCCTATCCACTTCCCAAGCAAGATGATGAAGATAAACCCGCATACAATTCATCCCAATATCTTCAGCCCACCCTAGTTCTCTGTCAATAGTCACTGGGTCAAAGGTTTCAGCTTGCCACATTTCCAATTGATTAATGGCTGTGCTAGGATTAAAATTGCTCCCACGTAACCATCCGTTTATTTTACTCCAGGATTCAGCTTGCTGAATTGTCCAGATTTTTGGACTCATCTCAACAGCAGTTTCAATAGTTTCTTTTTTGGTTTTCGTATTGCAGCTAATGATGGATAAAGTTGCAAGTAAATAGAGTAATTTTTTCATGTTTGCTTTTTTAATTTTATTTAATAATTTAATTTCTAAACCATATATTTAACTCATGGTCTTCTTTTTTGTAATATTTAGCTGAATTAATACGTATTAACTATAATGTTGACATTGCTCAATAATTCCAGTGCCATTAGAAAGTGAAACAGAATAAATAGAACAATCTTTATTGAATCTATTTTTGTATAATTGTAAGGCAAAGTCCTTAAAAGATTCTGTTTCAGTTTTTGCAATCAAGTTAATGGTGCAACCTCCAAAACCTCCACCCATCATTCTAGCCCCTAAAACATACTTATTAAGCCTAGCTATTTCAACTAAATAATCTAATTCTTCACAGCTCACCTTATATTGATTTTTTAAACCATAATGAGAAGCATACATTAATGCCCCTAACGTTTTTAGATTGCCTGCTTCTATTGCTTTTGATGCTTTAACTACTCTATTGTTTTCTTGAATAACAAAAAGGGCCTTTAGATAGTTTTCAGGTGTTAATTCATCTTTGATTGTACCTAAATCATATTCGGTAGCATCGCGAAGTGCTTTTACCTTTAGTCTTTCCGCAACAGATTCACAAACCGAACGTCTATCATTATAAGCACTATCAGATAAGCTATGCTTAACATTTGTATTAATTAAAATCAGTTCATGGTCATTAAAATTAATTTCATAAGGTTTTGATTTTACAGTTCTACAATCAAGCAGTAAAGCATTATTCTTTATACCAAACATGCTAGCATATTGATCCATAATACCACATTTTACACCAACATAATTGTGCTCAGCTTTTTGGGATATTAAAACCATGTCTTCTTTTTTTAACCTTAAATCAAACAATTCATTAAGTCCAAACACCACACCGTTTTCTAAAGCAGCAGATGAAGACATTCCTGCTCCTCCAGGAATATCTCCTCCAAAAGCAATATTAAAATTACAAATGGTTTTACTCCTATTCTGGAGTTCAGCAATCACTCCAAACACATAGTTCTCCCAATTTCCTTCAGCTGAAGGTTTTAAATCACTTAAAGAAAATTTTACAATTTCATCTTTATCAACTGCAAAGGCTCTTGAATTGTTAGAATTACTATTTCCTATAGCCACTACAATACCTTTATCGATAGCTGCGGGAAAAACATAACCGTCGTTATAATCTGTATGCTCACCAATAATATTTATTCTTCCGGGTGAGAATATTATTAAAGGTTCAGTTTTAAAAACCTCATGAAAACTAGTTTTAATTCTATTTATTAAAGTTTTATTCATTCTTATATTTAGTCTTAAAATTCAATTATAAAACTATTAAAACCTCTAGGGCTATAGCAAGTCATTT
>NCDW01000286.1:4728-6235 GCA_002280395.1 Flavobacteriales bacterium 32-35-8 | reverse complement strand
GGGCGAATTGTTCCAAAGTGCCGCGGTTAAAAAAGCCAAGGGAAGCATCAAGGCATTACTGGATGTACGACCTAATGAAGCCTTGGTCTATAGGAACAACAATTATGTGTCTGTAAATCCCGAAATTGTTCAAATTGGCGAAAAAGTACAAGTTCGTGTAGGCGAAAAAATCCCTTTGGATGGTGTTTTATTGTCCGAAAAAGGCTCATTCAATACAGCAGCCTTAACAGGCGAAAGCAAACCTGATACCATTGCAAAAGGAGAAAAAGTTTTTGCAGGAAGCATCAATTTGGATGGCGTTATTGAAATCGAGACTACCAAAGAATTTAAGGATAGTTCCATTGCAAGAATTCTTGATATGGTGCAAAACGCCACAGCACGGAAATCAAAAACCGAATTGTTCATTAGAAAGTTCGCAAGAATCTATACACCAATCGTTGTCTTTCTCGCGATTGGATTAACGTTTATACCCTACTTTTTTGTGGACGATTATGTCTTTAGCGATTGGTTGTACAGAGCATTGATTTTCTTGGTTATTTCCTGTCCGTGTGCTTTGGTTATCTCTATTCCGTTGGGCTATTTTGGTGGATTGGGAGCAGCTTCAAAAAACGGGATTTTGTTCAAAGGCGCATCTTATTTGGATGAAATGACAAAGGTTAATACCGTTGTTATGGACAAAACAGGAACCGTGACCAAAGGTGTTTTTAAAATCAAAGAAATAAAAGCCATTGGTTGGAAAGAACCTGAATTTATGAAATACCTAATGGCGATGGAAGAACAATCCACTCATCCCATTGCCAAGGCAATTATGGAATATAAAGCCGATGGCGAAGATTTTCAAGCTACCAAAGTAACTGAAATAGCAGGAAAAGGCTTAAAAGGAACAGTAAACGGCAAAACCGTATTGGTTGGGAATAAAGCATTGATGATTTCAAACAATATCGAAGTTCTATCTGAAACCGACAGCATTGTAGAATCTATCGTGATGGTTTCCATTGAAGGCAAATTTGCAGGCTATGTAATCATTGCAGATGAGTTAAAGGATGATGCACACGAAGCCATTAAACAAATTCGGGAATCTGGTATTTCAAAAATCATAATGCTTTCGGGCGATAAGGATTCCATTACGCAACAAGTCGCAAAAGAAATGGGCATTGATACCGCAAAAGGCGGATTGTTGCCAGAAGATAAATTGAACGAAGTCGAAAAGCTGATGTCCGAAAATGACGGAAGAGTAGCCTTTATTGGAGACGGTATAAACGATGCACCAGTATTGGCAGCAAGTGATGTAGGTATTGCAATGGGTGGTTTAGGTAGCGATGTCGCCATTGAGACCGCAGATGTTATAATACAAACAGACCAACCGAGCAAAATTGCAAAAGCTATTAAAATAGGTCGTTCAACCAGAAGTATTGTATATCAAAATATTGCGCTTGCTTTTGGAGTAAAAGCTGTGGTACTTGTTTTGGGTGCTGGCGGTCTGGCGACAATGTGGGAAGCTGTATTT
>NCDW01000286.1:0-4713 GCA_002280395.1 Flavobacteriales bacterium 32-35-8 | reverse complement strand
CGTGTAGTCGCAACGATTTTGGGAGTGGCTTTGTTGGCTATTTTAAACGCTGTGCGATTGCAGAAGATGAAATGGAAATAATCAAAAACGATGTATCAAAAACAGAGAAATAAAAGAAATAAGAAAGTTAAAAAATCATCGAATAACAAAATCACAAAAAAAGATAAGTTCAATGGGATTCTTGCAATAATCTTTGTGGTAATAGCTGCATTACTATTATACTATTTTGTACTAAAAGGGAATATTCATAAGCATTGATTAAGTGCGAGAATTTAATGTTCCAAGTGGTTTGTGGGATTACAGCATATAAAGTGGAAGTGATTGGTTGGTTGGTTCATAGCAAAAATGATATTCTATGTTAGAAAATAGACGAGATAGACGAAAAAAAAAAGACAATAAAGTACCAGCTGTAAAAAATAGCATTACCAAAAAAGATAAAATAATTTGGATTGGTATTCTAATCGTTGTTATCCTGTTAATCTGCTTTGTACTGTTCTTGCAGTTCCTAAAGTATTTTATATCTGTTTAAGTGATTAATAAAAATTAAAGAAAATATTTAGCATAGCTATAAAATATGCAAGAGTTGTGAAGGATAAATTGACTGGTTTTAACTTTCCCAATTTAACGTTACTTATAATTTTGAATGCAACGTTTTTGCAAAATATGAAACGGTAATAATGATACCGAAAATAAATGACAACAAATTACGACGACATATTAAAAAAATTAGACTCTGAATTAAATGTTCTTGAAATAGAAGAAGAAGATATTTTAGTGAGAGCTGAAAAAGGGATTAAACTTGCAAAGCAAACCCTTAAGAAAGTTAGAAGTATCATAGTTGACTATGAATTTAAAACCAAATCAGAGGAAATACATTTCTTTAAATGTACTAAACCGAAAATTTATAGCAAACTCATCTATTATGTAAAACTATTTAATATTGAAGGTAAAAGACCGAGGGGAAGTAATAAATCTCAAGTAAAATATTTGAACAATTATATTGAAAAACTTCAAACTTATTTTAACGACAATCTCGATTTTTACCATTATTACCGTAGGGAAGCAACTGTATTTGATGAACAATATTTTTTGAGAGGCAAGGCAGATATTCGGTTATTCCCGGATTCATTTCACTTTTTTGTAGATGAACAATTTGCAACAAGCCACGATAGTACCGTAGCCACAATTTTAGCCTACGACCTTTTGATTGTACACTTAAAACGGGAAATTGATAAATTGGAAAATAATGGAAATTATGCAAGTTTAAGATTGTTACAAAGTAAAACCAAAATTACCTGGACAGCCCACAAAATATATTTAATTGAACTGATATACGCTTTGCACAGTACAGATGTCATTAATAATGGTACTGTTGACATTAAAGATATTGCCTATTTTGTTGAAAAAACATTTAAAGTGGACTTGGGCGATTATTACAGAGCTTTTCTGGAAATACGGATGCGTAAAAATGGCAGAACCAAATTTTTGGATATACTGAAAAAGCAGTTGACCAAACGGATGGATGATAGTGATAACGTAAAATAAAACACCCAAGATGCTTCAACTTGGGTGTTTCTCGTTTTGAGGAAAATCTCATTTTATTTAGTGGTTTTTAGATAGGGTATTTTTTTTGGAAAGTACCAAAACCCTATATTGTATTACATTGAAAATGAGAGAAAAAAAACACCCAAGTAGCCATAACTTGTGAATAAAATCCATCAAACTACCCCAATTTTGTAGAACGAAAGTCAAATCAGGTCAGAGGCTATCAAATTACTTGACAGCGATGCGATAGTCTCTTACTATTAAAACCGTTCTATTATGCCGACATCAATAATTACTACAGACGACCTTCGGGAATTCAAAATGGAATTGCTCGATGATATTAAAGAACTACTCAATAGCCAATCTGGTCATATTACCAAGAGGTGGCTAAAATCCCCTGAAGTAAAAAAGCTTTTGGGAATCTCTTCTGGCACGTTACAGAATTTAAGAATTAATGGCACATTGCCCTACACCAAAGTAGGGGGTGTACTCTATTACGATTACGAAGAAATAATTAGCGTAATGGAAAATAATAAAGTTCATAACAAATTCTAAATCGTTTTGGAGCAGGTCAATTACATTAAGCACCTAAACGCTGTATTCTTACAATTCTCAAAAGACGGTCGTTTAAATCCCACGCACATAAGTTTGTACGTGGCGTTATTTCAGTTGTGGAACAACTATCACTTTCCTATGGAATTCTATATCAATCGAGAAGAAGCGATGCGGTTTTCAAAGATTGGGTCAAAAACTACTTACCATCGTTGCATCAAAGAATTAAGCCATTGGAAATACTTATTATACGAGCCCTCACACAATCCGTTTAAAGGTAGTCGAATCAAGATGTTCAATTTTGGGACAAGTGATGGACAAGCTCTGTACCCAAGTCGTACCAATATCGGGACAAGCAATGGACAAGCGGTGGTATCTATAAACAAACATATACAAACAGGAAAAAACAATACAAATGATACTAAACTTGACCAGCCAAAAAATGAAAATGAAGTCATTGATTTTTTTGAAAAAGAAAATTGGCCAGAATTGGAAGCCAAAAAGTTTTACAACCACTACCAAGGTATTGGTTGGCAGAACAAAAATTGTCGATTGGCACGCCACAGCCCGCAACTGGATGTTAAAAGCGGACGAACTCAAAGAAGAAAAAACGATGGTTGCGGTTAGCCAAAATACGGACAACCTAAAGACGAGTTCCAACAAAAATTATAATGAACCCTTATGAATCCCCACAAACCACATATCATTACCGAGGGTAGCGTTCAATACACCTTGGGAGAACTGAAAGACAATCAAATGCTTTATGATTTTGATAAAATGCTCATTTATCTCAATGCCAAAGGAAAACTACTTTTTGGCAAGAAATTCAAAATTTTTGAAGAAGACCGTGATATTATATTCAAGCTCTGTAATTATTTTATCAGGGACGAAGCTAATTGCAAAAAGCTAAATATCGACATCGACAAAGGCATTTTACTTTCCGGTCCTGTTGGTTGCGGAAAGACCAGTTTAATGAAGCTGTTACGCCATATTGTGCCACATCAAAAATCGTATGAAGTTATACCCACACGGAACATTGCATTTGCCTTTAACAATATTGGTTACACCATTATTGAAAATTATGGCGATAAGAGGTTTTATTGTTTTGATGATTTAGGTGTAGAACCAACTGGAAGGCATTTTGGTAAAGATTGTAATGTAATGGGAGAAATCATTCTTTCCCGTTACGATTTATTTTTGGGCCACAAAATCAAGACACACGCAACCACAAATTTAAATGCTAAAGAATTGGAGGAACGTTACGGGAATCGAGTGCGTTCAAGAATGCGACAATTGTTCAACTTGATTGCCTTTGATAAGAGCAGTCGTGATAAAAGAGATTAACCCTGGCTTTGGTTTTCTTCCTCTAAATGAAGCAATTCGTGAATCATATCGCTTTCGTCCAAGTATTGAGCTAACCATTTTTGTCGGGACAGCCAATTGATATATTCCCTATCAGATTCCCAAATATCTTCGACAAATTCCCCTTGGTATTTACCGAAGCTGAATTTAATTCCGGAATCTTGTTCATCAACTTCTGTTTTGAACAACTTGTGGTAAGTTTCCAATAATCCTTCCTCTCTACATCTAAAATACAGCCATTGCCTTTTGTAGCCTTTATATTGCCTTCTTTTTTCAAGATATTTTACCTTTTCTACATCAGATAAAGCCTTGTATGAATTCCGTTTGGTTTTAGGTTTAAGTAACCAACCAAAGGTTATTCCCAAGGTGTTTTGGATGACGTTTAAAAAGAAAATTGCAAGTGTTCTCATTTTCTGATTTGTCAAAAACATTAATGTAATCAGTACATTAAATTTACGGAAGATGCTTGAAAAATTTAGGTTTTAAATACAAAAACGCGAAGGTTATTTTTTAGCAAAAGATTTTAAAAAAACAAAGGCTTCTTTAAAAAAAGAGAAAATTATTTCCCTCAAACTCTTTACAATCTCAATAAACAATTCTTTCATAATACATAATTTAAATAGTTATACAATCCCATTAAAATGGCCAATGCCATTGCTCTTATATTTTTAATCCTTAAAAAATAATCCGCTTCATCGGTGCTCGAAATAAAGCCCATTTCAATGAGTATTGTAGGGCGAAATACTATATTCTCACGAAGCACTTGAAAATTTGCAAATTGGATAGCTCGTTTTTTAAAGCCCAATTTCAGGGTGCTTTCTTTCAAAATAGACAATCCCATCGCAATAGATTTTTTTAAATTTTCTTCATTAGTATTGGACTTATGTACATAAACATCCATTCCTTTTGAAGAAGGATTTGAGGCATTGCAATGTAACGAGACATATACGTGAGCGTTCAAGCTTTTAGCCAATCGACTTCTATCAGATAAAGAAATTAAAGTGTCCTTGTATCTGGTCGAATACATATCAAATTTATCATTCAAAAGGGTTTCATTTAGCCTTATAATTTCTTTGGCAATTTTCAACACTACATCCTTTTCTTGAACCTTATTTTTTCCGATTGCACCAGTATCTTTTCCACCGTGTCCAGGGTCTATAACAATCACTTTTTGTTGACCGAAAATCACACAGAAATGTAACATCAAAATCACAAAACTGACGTTTTTGGGCGTTACCCACTTCCAAAATTTTA
>NCDW01000285.1 GCA_002280395.1 Flavobacteriales bacterium 32-35-8 | reverse complement strand
AACCGTCCCTCAAAAAAAGGGCGTGATATTTTTGGGGCGTTAGTACCATTAAATGAAGTTTGGAGAACTGGAGCCAATGAAGCCACTACCTTTGAGACTAACAAGCCTCTTAAAATAGATGGTATGCCTTTACCCATTGGAAAATACACTTTATGGACGGTGCCAAAAGACTCTGTTTGGACCGTTATTTTTAATTCCAAACAATATTCTTGGGGTGTAGATACCGAAATGAAACCCATGTGGGATCCTAATTACGATGTTTTAGATGTTGAAGTTCCCGTACACAAACTTAACAAAACCGTTGAACAATTTACCATTGGCTTTGATAATACCACGGGCGACTTATTTTTAACCATGGCTTGGGATGATGTGAAAGTTGCCGTCCCTATTGAAGAAGTTCCTGAGAAGAAGGAGTAAATTTTTTAATCCTTAGGTTATTGTTATTAATTAGAAGGCATGGACAATATCATAAAAATTAAAGAAAAGTAGATTGTCAATAGCTGAAATTTTATTAATTACCGTAATATTTTCATTTATATTATTTCTCACGTATGAGCAAGTCAAATTACTCTATAGACGTCATTTAAAATCTTACACGTCAGAAATTGAAAATTATTTAGAAAGTCAAGAACTAACATTGCTTGAAATACTTCATTACCCAAGAAAAGAGGACTGGGGAACAAGTCCGTTCCCAAAGCCACCCAAGTTTAGATTTAGTTTCTTGGTTATTGAAATTAATGGAACATTGGCGAATTGGAATGACCAGAAATATATAATAATAAGGACGAATGAAGGTAAATCAATATGGTTAGAAGTTGACACAACATATTTCAAAAAACCTAAACTCACTTTTAAAGCTGGAAAAGAAGATAAAAAAATCAAATCTCATACCGAATTTCAGGATATAACAATAAATCATGTAACAGAAAATTGTCCTGCTTGTACCTTTAAGCTAGATAAATCTGATAATGAATGTCCTGATTGTGGATTGATTTTCAAATAAAATAAATTCAGCCCAATCCGTGCATTATACTTTTATATAAGTAAGTTTATTACCCAACATACCGTTTTATAAGAAACAGACTTAATTTGTAAAATCCGAATCCTGTTAGTGCACCAAAAGTCCATCCGCACAGAATATCTACTGGATAATGTACTCCCACGTAAATCCTGCTATAAGCTACTATAACACTCCAAAACAATAAAATAAAAATGAGGTTTTTGTAGTAAGGTTTTAATATCAACCCTGCAAAAACAGCCGCAGCCATAGAGTTTGCAGCATGCCCAGAAAAGAAACCATAAAGGCCGCAACGCACCGCTATAAACCGCGTATATTCCATAACACCTTCTGCCCTACATGGTCTGGGGCGTTCAAAACCACGTTTAAAAACATTGGTTATTTGGTCTGTAAAGGTAATCATCACTGCAATAATGACGATAAAAAGGAATAACGCTTTTAATCCGAATTTTTTATAAAGCAAAAACAACAATACGGCATACAGTGGAATAAATGTTAGCTCGTCCGTAATTATTAACCATAGCCAATCCCATGTTGGAGTGCCTAAATTGTTTAAAAACAAGAAGAGCTGTGTATCGTATTCTATAATTTTGTCAATCATTTATAGGGATTTAGAAATGGCATTACTCTTCATACTTTGCTATTTCACTATCATAAAACTCGGTGGCGAGTTTAATCAAGTTCTCCGTTTCCATTTCAAGTTCCTTGGCATCTTCTTCATCAAAATCTTCAAACCATTCTACCTCATCGTCTTCCAGATTAATGATAAACCTAGGAAATTCGGTATGAATGACATAAATGGCATTTGGATAATTGGTGTTATCACCTAGAATAAATTTTGGAAGACTCATGTTGCTGTTAGGTGTTTGTTGTTAAGTTGCTGAGCTGTTTATTGGACAAAATTAACTTTTTTGTCAAATAATTAAATCGAATATACAATAAAATAGCAGCAGTTGAAAGTCCTGCCAACAAACCTAACCAAATACCAAAACTGCCATAAGCATCTTCTTTTCCTAAAAACCAACTCAAAGGAAACCCAATAAGCCAATAGGAAATGAATGTTATAATGGTTGGCATTTTAACATCTTGAAGCCCTCTTAAAGCCCCTAAAAAAATCACTTGAACGCTATCACTTATTTGAAAAATAGCTGCTACAATCAATAATGTGGAGGCGATACCGACTACCTCCATATTATCTATTAAGTTTTCCGTATCATTGTAATCAACATATAATTTTGGTAAAAAATCATTTAAACTGAAAAACAAAATAGCAAAACCAAAGGCAAAAACAATACCTAGTAAAAAAATTGAAAAAGCAATGCGTCTTAGTTCAACAAAATTCTTTAATCCCTTTTGATTTCCAACACGAATCATAGCTGCAACGCTTAAACCCATTGCTACCATAAAGGTCATAGACGACAAATTTAATGCAATTTGGTTTGCAGCTTGCGGATTTTTGCCTAACAAACCACTTAACCAAATGGCAGCGGTAAAAACGGCGACTTCAAAAAACATTTGCATGGCACTTGGGGTTCCAAGGCTTATGATTTTTTTTAGCATGGTTTTTTCTAAAACAAAAAACTTGATGTGTGTTACATACGGTTTCGATTTTTCTTTATTTTTTAAAATCCA
>NCDW01000284.1 GCA_002280395.1 Flavobacteriales bacterium 32-35-8 | reverse complement strand
AATAAATCATCAGCAATACAATAACGCCTGTAACCACTAAAGTATCTAAAAGAGGATATTTTGGAATATAAGCCATCCTTAAAATTGGCAGAATAATCAATGGAACCCCAAACGCCAATGGAAATATGGCAGACCACGTAACCAAATATTGTTTCCAACGTGCTGGAGGACTTGGCTTTTCGGTTTCAGATACAAACAAAAAATCCAAGCCGCTATTGATATAATAATGATCGTCTTTAGCAAAAAGTGGTCTTGCTTTTTCAATGAGTTGTTTCCTGTCTTGTGATGCCATCCAATTTTTTAGGTTTTCGATGGTATCGAATCTGATGATAACGGTATAGATGAACGTCAAATTCGGAATAGGGCGGATAATTTGCCAATCGATATGCCCAGGATAACTTTTACAAATGGGTGCAATCTCACTTAACCATGCTTCGTATGCTTCATGCTTGCCCTCTAAAATATGATGGGATATCACAACCGATGCGCCTTGCTTTTTCATAAATTAAAAATATTTTTTTCAATAACATTCATTCCTTTTTAGAGATATCTAAAGTAAAGAATTAATTTAAAGGGCATTAAAAATATATAGTAACCCTAAACCAAATAAGCCATTAAATAAAATAATTTTCCAAAAAATAAGTCCGAAAAGCCTATAAAAACACTAAATTTACCTACCGTTTACTGATTTAAAAAAATCAATGGATTCTTCAAAGGAACTTATAAAAACAGTGGATTTGCTTTTAGAAATCTCATCGCTTTTGATGGTTTCTGGAGCTAATACCAACCGAGTGAATTTGAGCATCGACCGATTTGCTTCAGCATTACATTGTAATACGTCCTGCTTTATAAGTCATAAAAGTATTATTATGACGGTTTATGAAGACAACTCCACTTTAAGTTGTACCCGAGTTAAAAATATTCCACCCTATGCCATTAATTTCTCCGTCATTTCCGCGGTGAGCAAAGCCAGTTGGAACGCTGTTGAAGACCATTGGACTTTAGAAATCATTAAAAATCAGAAAAGATATCCGAAGCTAGTCGTTCTCATCGCCGTGAGTCTTGCTGGCGCTGGGTTTTGCAATATTTTTAATGGCGATTATATAAATATGGGCGTGGCATTTGCAAGCACGTTTATCGGGTTACTTATTTTTCAATTGACACACAGAGAAGGATACAATGTGTACCTGCGTATTTTTTCGGCATCGCTTATTGCTTCTGTTTTGGCGTCATTAGGCATTGTTTTTAAATTAGGTGCCAACCCTGAAACGGCACTGGCGACTTCCATTTTATTTTTGGTGCCAGGCGTGGCATTGATAAATTCGTTTACGGACTTTTTAGATAATAATATTATTAACGGTTTGGTAAGGTATACAACAGGATTAATGACGGTGCTTGCTATTGCATTAGGACTATTTATCGCCATGCTTATATTTCAATTACATTAATATGCTAACAATCCTTTTAAATTTATTAGAAGTTGCTGCTTGGTCTGGTATTGCCGCTTTGGGTTTTGGCATCTTATTTAATATTCCAAAAGGTGTTATTCCTACCGTTTTTATATTAGGTTTTACGGCAGGTTTTATAAAATTTATGTTGATGCATTTTAACATCCACATCGTATTATCTACCTTTATTGCTGTATTTTTTATCGGCATTATTTGCATGCCCGTTGCCCATAAAATACACCATCCGCCCGTTGTGTTTTGTATTCCCCCAACCATCCCCATGATACCCGGTTATTTTGCGTATGAAACCGTTTTATCGGTTATGAATTTCATTTTTATGGAAGCCAATCAAGCCAAACGCGTGGAACTGATGGATGCCATTTTCGCCAATGGTTTTACTATGCTTTTTATACTGATTTCCATAGCTGCGGGTATCTCATTGCCGATGCTTTTATTACGAAAAAATACCGTTAAGAAAATTGAAGATTAACACGGTTAATTGTTTACATATTAATTTTAGAAAATGAAAAAATCACTCCCCCTATTACTTGCTTTCTTGTTTATAAATTCATTTCAACTTTATGCTGAAGATGATTGGGGAGCTACGGGACACAGAACCGTTGGGGAAATTGCCAGTCATTATCTCACATCCAAAACAAAACGTAAAATAAAGAAACTTCTAAACCAACAATCCTTGGCTTTTGTATCTACTTTTGGTGATGAAATAAAATCCGATAAGCGTTACGATAAATTCAGCACTTGGCATTATGTTAATATGCCCATGGAAGCGGATTATGATGTGTCCAAACAACATCCTGAAGGGGATTTGGTTTCGGGCATCGCGTTTTGTAAATCGGTGATCCTAGATAAAAATGCCTCGGATGATGACAAGGCTTTTTATTTGAAACTCCTCGTTCATTTTATAGGCGATTTACACCAACCTTTGCATGTAGCACTTGAAGAAGACCGGGGTGGCAACGATTTTAAACTGCAATGGTTTTATAACGATACCAATTTGCACAGTGTTTGGGACAGTAAAATGATTGATGATTATAGTATGGGCTATTTGGAATTGGCAAAAAACGAAGATTATTTAACGAAAGACGCTATTAAAGAACTCCAAAAAGGAACCGTGATTGATTGGGTTAATGACACCCATAAACTGACAAGAGAAGTCTATGCTAACGTAAAACCAGGTGATAATTTACGCTATGAATACTCTTATAAATACATGAACGTGACTCGAAAACAATTGCAAATTGCTGGGATTAGATTGGCTAAGACTTTGAATGAGTTGTTTTAAATAGCCTCTTTTATTTATTAAGTATTATTGCAACAGTTTGCATGATATTGATATCAAAATGTTTGCTCTTTCTATTCTTTTATACGAAGTGCCTCTTTTAAAGCTGCATGCATAATGGTCGGATCAACATCGTTTCCTGTCCAATATTTAATGCCTATAACGCCTTGATTTACTAACATTTGCAATCCATCCAATGTTTTACACCCTTTAGCTTTCGCTGTTTTCAAAAAATGCGTTTGTGGCGGATTAGGTATACAATCGGCAACGGCCATATGGGACTGAATACTATCTAAATCAATGTTCAATTGTTCATCCACATTTGGATAAAGTCCAATACTCGTTAAATTAATCACCATATCGGAATGGGGTTCAATAGCATATCCATCAATCCAAGGTTGGTAAGAAGCTTTTGCTTCGGTATTTTTGTTAATGAGATCCACAACCGTTTCACCACGTTCCCTACTTCTATTCACAACCGTTATGGTCTTAACTCCGGCTAGGGCAAGTTCAATAGCTACCGCTCGAGAGGCGCCACCAGCACCAAATAGGGTGGCGTGTTTACCCGTAGGATCTATGACTTGTTTAAGGGCTTGTAAAAATCCTTTGCCATCGGTATTCTCACCAATCCATTTGTTTCCACTATTGACCACTGTATTTACCGCTCCAATTAATTGTGCTGATTCACCAAGTTCATCTAAATATTTAATAATGGACACCTTATGGGGCAATGAGCAATTAAAACCTTTCCACCCCATGGCCTTAACACCATTGACGGCAGCTTCTAAATTTTCAGGGCTGACTTCACAATTAATGTAACGATAGTGTAATCCGTGATGTTTATAAGCCGCTTCTGCCATAACAACCGTAGGATTTTCGGCAACTGGCTTTGCAAAAAATTAATTTTATTTATAATTAATTGGCAAAGATATTAAAACCACTAAGCTTTTTTAATCCCTTTCAAAATAGCCATACCAATTCTAGAAATAATAAAGGTAAACGTACCAAACAGCATCGTTAAAAAGGTCACTTTCAAACCGCCTCCCATATTAGCAATATCACCATTGAACTCTAGTTTGTCAAAAGCTTCAATCATGCCCATTATGGATGCCAAAACGCCTAACACCAATCCTAGCAGACTCATTTCTGACACCAAAGAAATCATTTTTTTAAACTTTGCTTCATTCTTGTTTAAACTTAAGGTCGCCCTAATTAAAAAGAAAATAGACAGCAATAAGGCTATTAAAATAAGTGACATAAAGAATGGGCCGCCTTCATGAAACCTTTTGGCCAACCACCCACCTATTGTTGAAGAATCTTGAGCATTTAATAATAATATATTCATAATTTTAAATTTACTGTTTTTTGGTTAATATTTTTGGATCCATGCCTGCTTGCGAAAAAATTAAAGTTTTCTTTTCTAAATTAAACTTTAAATGAATTCCAAATTGCTCATTTACAAACTCATCTTTATTTATGGCTTTTAATGGAAATAATACATTAGGATTTGGTCCTCCTTTAAGAAATTTACCATCAGCTACAAAAGTAAAAGCTACCTTATCATTCCCGATATAAGTTTCATATTCTCCAGCTATCATCTGTGTCTGTTCCTCTGTTAACTCTATAGTTGGTGTGTTATCCATAGGCTTGATCAAATCTTTATTTTGACTTGCCAAAAAACCATTACTAGCAATAATGTCCATTGGATAATCTAAAGCATTGGCTAATACTACAATAGTCATTTTTTCATTAGGAATAAAAGCTGCCTTAGATCTAAACCCATCTATACTTCCTTCATGACCATATGCATCCAGACCGTACATTTCCCCCTTATTAATACCAGATCCATATGGATAATTTTTAATGTTTATCATTTTAGAAAAACTTTCTGGAGACATTAATTCCCCATTAAATAATGCTTCGTAGAATCTAACAAGGTCATAAGGTGTAGACACTATGCCACCTGCACCACCAGGAACACTCATATTTGTTTCTTCAGATAGTGTTAGCTCACCTTTATTATAGTTATAAGAAGAACACTCATTATTTGCTGTATTTATTTTTCGACCATAATAGATGTTTTTAAGACCTAGTTTACTTGTAATTCTTTTTTGAAGCGATTCAGAATAACTTGTCTTATCTATATTTTCAATAATATAGCCCAGAAGAATAAAATTAGTATTCGAATATTCTCCTTTTTCATCAGGCTCAAAAATCCCCGGATGCTTTTGCATTCTTGACAACATAGCTTCTCGGCTTGTGCTTTCTAAATGCCAGATATTAAAATCAGCATCTCTAGTAATTTCATACAAACCACTGCTATGAGTTAGTAAATTTGTAATAGTAATGTTTTCTGCTTTTGGAATCTGAGGAAAGTACTTTGATAATTTATCTGTGAGTTCTAGCTTGCCTTCATCAACCAATTGATAAACCATGGTTGCGGTAAACGTCTTCGTAATGGAAGCAATCCTGAATTTAGAACTTTTTGTAATGGGCTGTTTATTACCACCTACAATATTTGCATAACCTATACTTTTATCATAAATAACCTGTCCGTTTTTGGAAACCACTATGGTTCCCATCATTTTATTATTGTCTGATAGATTTTTAAAAAACGAATCTAACTTTTTAAAATGGGTGTTTTGGGCATCGGACAGACTGACAATAAAAAAGAATACTAAAAACAACTGCTTCATAAATTGTAAGTTTAAAAATTGATAATTACAAATCTATAAAGCGCATATTCCAAAAAAATTAAAATGCGACAGATGACCAATTTAGCGATTTAAATAACATCATGTTAAAACAATTGCTAAATTGGTTATTCGTCTACAAAAAACAAAATAGCTTTAAAAATGTGCTATCATTGTATGGATATTTGGTTAACATGC
>NCDW01000283.1 GCA_002280395.1 Flavobacteriales bacterium 32-35-8 | reverse complement strand
GCTGGTTTAGCAACTCCTCTTGTACTTTCAGTACATACAATTGTATCTTTTGACTTTGCTACTTCTGTAATTCCAGGATGGCATACAACAATCTTACCTCCATACTTCGTTGCTGGAGCGATTTTCTCAGGATTTGCAATGGTAAATACTTTACTTATTATCATGAGAAAAGTATCTAACTTAGAAGATTATATCACAGTACAACATATCGAATTAATGAACATCGTAATCATGATTACAGGTTCTATTGTAGGTTGTGCCTATATTACAGAGTTATTCGTAGCTTGGTATTCTGGAGTTGAGTATGAACAATACGCATTCTTAAACAGAGCAACGGGACCTTACTGGTGGGCTTATTTCTTAATGATGACTTGTAATGTGGTTTCTCCACAGGTTATGTGGTCTAAGAAAATTAGAACCAATATCATGGCCTCTTTCATTATCTCTATCGTGGTAAACGTAGGTATGTGGTTTGAGCGTTTTGTAATTATCGTAACTTCATTACATAGAGATTATTTACCATCTTCATGGACAATGTTCCAACCAACTTTTGTTGATGCTGGTATTTATATTGGAACTATCGGATTCTTCTTTGTATTATTTTTATTATATTCTAGAAGTTTCCCTGTAATTGCTCAGGCAGAGGTTAAAACAATCTTAAAAGGTTCTGGAGATAATTACAAGAGAGAAAGAGAACAACACGGACATAATCATTCAGATAATCATTAATATCATGAGTAATAAAGTAATACACGCTATATATAATGATGATGATGTTTTAATGGATGCTGTTAAACAAACAAGAGCAGCTCATCATCATATTGAAGAAATTTATACACCTTTCCCTGTTCATGGTTTGGACAAAGCTATGGGATTGGCTCCTACAAGAATTGCAATTTGTGCCTTTTTGTATGGTTTAGTTGGACTTTCTGTTGCTACATGGATGATGAATTTTATCATGATTCAAGATTGGCCACAAGATATTGGTGGTAAACCAAGTTTTAATTATATTGACAACATGCCAGCATTCGTGCCAATTATGTTCGAATTAACGGTATTTTTTGCAGCCCATTTAATGGTAATTACTTTTTATATGAGAAGTAAATTATGGCCATTCAAACAAGCAGAAAATCCTGATGTTAGAACTACTGATGATCATTTCTTGATGGAAGTTGGTATTCATGGTAATGAAGAAGAATTAATTTCTTTCTTTACTAGCACTGGAGCAGTTGAAGTAAAAGTAGTAGATAAGCATTAATAGATAGTTATGAAAAGTTTATATAAAATAGTAGCAGTTGTAGGTTTGTCTTTCATGGCAACTTCATGTTTCGATAAAGCAAAACCTAACTATCAGTTTTTTCCAAACATGTATGAAGCGGTTTCTTATGAAACTTATTCAGAACACAGTGTTTTTAAAGGAGGAGTAGAAGCCCAAGTTCCTGCAAAAGGTTCTATTAAAAGAGGTTTTGTTCCTTACGAAATTCCTAATACTCCTGAAGGATATGCTTTAGCAAAAGCTTCATTGAAATCTCCTCTAGATTCTCTAAGTTTAAATCCTGATAAAGCGAAAGAATTGTACACTGTTTATTGTGCAATTTGCCACGGAGATAAAGGTGACGGAAAAGGAAATTTAGTAGTTAAAGAAAAATTTCTTGGCGTACCAAGTTATAAAGATAGAGAAATTACAGACGGAAGTATTTTTCACGTAGTAACTTATGGACTAAATTCTATGGGTTCTCACGCAAACCAATTGTCTCAAGAAGAAGGATGGCAAGTTGCGGATTACGTTTGAAAATTAAAAGCTGGATTATAATAATAAAACCTTTTGAAAATAATAGATATGTACACGTTTTCAAGTAAATTAAAAACATTTTCTTTCGTCCTAATGATTTTAGGTGCAATTGGTATTGGAGTTGGTTTTTGGCAAGCTCCTAAAACTATTGAAGATGTTGAAAAAATATTAGCAGATAGTCACCATGGTCATGAAGCTGCTCACGTAGAAAAAGTTGCTCATGATACAGAAGCACATACTGTTGCAGAGCCTGCTCATAGCGAAGTTGCTGTTGTAGATTCTACTAAAGCTATCGTTACAGATTCAGTTCATGCTACACATGAAGCTGTTGATTCTACTGCTGTTGTAGTTGCTCCAGTTGCTGATAATCACGATGCTCACAAAAAAGAAACAGTTGCTCACGAAGCAGATCACGATAAAGAACATGCTGAACACGTTTTTCATCAATTGCAAAACAAGCCTTGGGCTGCTTTGTATGTTGCATGTATTTTCTTCATGTTAATATCAGTTGGGGTTTTAGCTTTTTATGCCATTCAATATGCTGCACAAGCAGGTTGGTCTCCAATTTTGTTTAGAGTAATGGAAGGTATTACCGCGTATTTATTACCGGGTTCAATTATTTTCTTTATTTTACTAGTTGCTGCTGGAATGCATTGGGGACACAATCATCTTTTTGTATGGATGGATGCTGATATTATTAATCCAGAATCGGTTAAATTCGATAAACTTATTTTCCTTAAAAAAGGATGGTTAAGTGTTGGAAGATTTTTAGCTACTGCTGCAATTATTTTAGTGGTATGGAATTGGGTTCGTTTCAAATTTAGACAAAACTCAATTGCGCAAGATACAGCTACTGATAATGCTCCTTATAAGAAAAATTTCAAATTAGCTGCCTTCTTTTT
>NCDW01000282.1 GCA_002280395.1 Flavobacteriales bacterium 32-35-8 | reverse complement strand
AACAGGCATTCGCAATTGCGAAATCGGGACTGCCATACCATGAGAACTTTGTTTCAAAAATGGTCTAAAAAGATTTGTTTTTTAGCTCAGTTCTTTGTTACCACCAGTTATTCCTTAATATATCCATTCCTTTTTAAATTATCTCTTTGACTCTTAGATGCAAAAGCAATACCTAATTCCTGTCCCCAAGAGCTATCTCTAATTTCCACAAATTGTTTTCTACTAATATTTAATCTATTAAGCAGTTTATTCATCTCTTCAATAATTACTGTGTCAATCCAACCATTACGTGTCAAGAGTTCAAATTCACATTCCTGCTGATTTAATGTAAGCTTTAATTTTCTATTTTCTGAGTCTATTTCAAGGCCATCAAATTTTTCTAAGTATAATCTACCATTTGATGTGTTCACAAAATAGTCACGAATTACTCTTTCATAATCTTGTATATCATCTACACATTCCTGGTCTCCATAATACCATTGATTATCACTTAATATCTCATTGATTTTAAGAATTCTATTATCAGTCTCTATATTAAAAAGGTCATACAAGCTATCCGCAATAAATTCAGCTTCGCATTCATCTGAAAAATTACCGCTATGTCCATAAATTTTACCATCAGCCTTAAAAAATAATCCCGTATCCTTTTCTGTGCAATCATGCGACCAAGCAAAACACAAAACATTTTCTTTTAGAGAATCTTTTATCATTTCAGATGCCTTAATAATGCTTATTTTATTGGTATTCTCAGATTTATAAATATCGAAATTGGAAATATCATTATCGCCGATAAAAAGCAACCAAAAATGATAGTTTGAAAACATCCATTTATTTGTCAAATGGCTTACCTTAAATATCAACTCGTTTTTATCAGCAGAAAAATAATCATCATAGAATCGTTCAAGTTCCTTTGGAAATTTAAATCCAATTGCTTTCTCAACTTTTTTTATAGATATATTATTTTTCATTTTCCAAGTATCATAATGATACGATGTCTATTTTAATTGGTGGTAACGGTTGTGGCTATGGCCAGTGTGGGTTTTGGGACACGGGTTTTGTCAACCGTTACGGATGTTTATTAAGTTGCAAAATACTCATTTTTAACGATTCAGCCCACATTGGCTATAGCCGATGTTGTAGCCAGTGCTTTCTTTATTTTCCAAGTTTTAATATTCGTACCGCTCCTTGAATTACCAAAACGAAAACTATTGTTCCGATAATAA
This sequence comes from Flavobacteriales bacterium 32-35-8, assembly GCA_002280395.1. Classification (GTDB taxonomy): domain Bacteria; phylum Bacteroidota; class Bacteroidia; order Flavobacteriales; family Flavobacteriaceae; genus Confluentibacter. The sequence continues at coordinate 3,967 of NCDW01000282.1, read as the reverse complement.
GGTCAGGTTTATTTGAATTTAGCCAATTGACCAAAAGTCCGGCTGTAATAACTCCCAAATTGATAATTACGTCATTTGAGGTGAAAATCATACTTGCTTTCATATGAGCCTCTTCTTTGCTTTTTGATTTTTGAAGTAAATACAAGCAAATTCCGTTTGCAATTAACGCTAAAATGGAAACGAAAATCATTGTTGTAAAATCGGGAAGTTTTTCCGCTCCGAAAAATCGTCTCAATACTTCTGCAAATCCAATAATTGCAAGAGTAATCTGAAAATATCCCGCAATTTTTGCAATCCGTTTTTTTCTTATTAGGGTTCCTCCAACTGCAAAAAGGCTAATTCCATAAACGAACGAGTCGGCAAGCATATCCAAGCTGTCGGCAACCAGTCCCATTGATTTGGAAATAAGTCCAGTCGTCATTTCGATTACGAAAAAAGCAAAGTTGATGACAAGAACTGTCCAAAGAAGTTTTTTCTGATTTGAATTCTCTTTAAACTCTGTTTGGTCAGTTTTCTCAGTTGTTAGTTTTTGTCCGCCTAAATTCAGTTCGAGAATTGATTTTTCGATTTGGTCAATTTGTCCGCTGTGGAAAATGGTCAGTCTTCTGTTGGAAATGTCAAAGTCTAAATTTTTGATACTTGAAATTCCATCCAATTTCATTCGGATTAGGTTTTCTTCCGAAGGACAGTCCATCTTGGTAATTTCAAATGTTGTTTTTTCCATTCACGTTCTCGTTTTTTTGCATTGGCTACAACGGTTTGCCGCTTGCCGCAGTGGGGGATTTCGGAGCACAAAACTGTCAATCAAGCACAAATGTTGATAGAAGCACTGCACTTGATTTAACCACGTCAGCCCCATTGCGGCAAACGGCTGTTAGCGGCTGTGGTTATTGTTGTTTTACCAAGTTTTTCTGTTTTAAAAAGTCAATAAATTCAGTCACTATTTTTACGCTTCTGTCAATTATATCTTGTTCAGTAAAGTCGGTTTTGGTGTCTGCCAAACTCACTAATTCAGAAACTATTGAGCCACCTTTTTGCTGTCCTTTGTCATTGGTAAACCCTTTGTAATATTTGATTTTATCACTAAATCTATAATCAGATGCCCTAATATTTATTTTGTCTTCTAGTAAGGATTTGTTACCTAGAGCTTCCAATAGTTTTGAGTTGCTTAGTGACTTGTCATTTTCTTGGCGTTTCCTTGCGAAAATGTGTTCAATGTCAAAATTTGTATTAAGGTTGGGAATTTCTTGATTATCATCCAAGTCAACATTGACCTTGTTATCGGTCTGCCATTTTTAAACTCAAAATTATTGATTGCTGTACGCAATGTGTGTTCATCAAATTTATGTTCTTCAAAGTTTACTAATTTGTCTGTTACGATATTTATCATCTCAGCATAAACGGGTGTTCTCAATGCGTTAACACCAGGATTAGTAAAGGCAAATGCCCAAACAAAGCCAATTGTTTTATTTAGAAATTCGTCTAATTTGTTTTCTTCCAATTGCTCGTTACCATTTTTGTTTTGTAGAAAGTACACCGACAAAAAATATGTCCACATGCCATTAGGTGCGGAATTAAGGATAAATAGTTTTCTTAGAATATTTGGTGAAAATCTTTCAGGATTTTGATTATACACATCATGCCAAAAATCAACAAGTATTTTGAGATTTGGTAAAGTTTCATCTTGCTTTAGAATAGAGTATTTGCCTTTTTCATAAAACTTGCGTAATGCTTCTGTCGTGCTTGATTTTATACCCTGTTTCGCACGAATAAAATACATATACCTTGTAAAAAGTTCGTCCATTGGGGTTCCGTTCAATGGCTTGAAAATTCTACCAGTAATTTCTTCAAGTTCTTTCCATTGCTCAATGAATTTGTCCTTTTGGTTTTTGGTTGAATAATGCTTATAGAATTGTGCTTTAAAAATGTCTGCATCCGACAATGGTAGCCCTCTGTCGTTAAGTGTTGAAAATATTCTCAAAGCAGTATCTTGTGATTCCGCCTCAATTGGTAAAAGAATGCAGTTACCTAAAATTCTTGCTGGTAAGTATGCGAAATATGACGGGTATTCACTTAAAAAAGTATCTATCTTTTCTTGAAAAAAGCGATAGTTTTTCGCATAGTTGCTCTTTTGGTCTTTGTTTACAATGCCTGTTTTAAGTATTTCTAAAAACTCTTCCTTGTCATTGTCGGTTGCTACTTCCGAATCAATTTTTAGTATGTTTAGATTAGGTTGTCCAAACTCATTAGTTTTCCATAAACATTGTGCAATTCTTTCACGAGTGCTTTTTGAGTTCTCGTCTTGCATATTTCCAAATTTTGCGTAGAAAGCTCTTAGTAACAACATCAATGTTGTTAGGCGTTGTTGTCCGTCAATTACTTCTTTTTTGTTTCTGTCGTTTTCAAAAGTCACAATTGAACCTAAGAAATATTCTTCATTACTGTCGAACTTGTCGCTGTTGTTGTCTGGAAAAGCAAAAGTGAAAATATCATCCCAAAGAGTTTGGCATTGTCCTTCTTCCCAAGCGTAAGGTCTTTGGTAGTCGGGGATTAGGAAGTCAGATTTTTTGTCTGAAAAGAGTAACATTATTGTTTTTTGGTCAACATTAAGTTTTGACATATTGCTGTTTATTTTTAATTGTTCGCTTTTTGTTTGTTGTGTTGTCGTCCTACCATTGCCGCTAACGTATCGCAGCTAAAAACAGTACCTGTTTTCAACTGCTTCACTAAAGTAGCATTAATTTTGTAAAAAATTACTACCTATTCCAAAAAAGCAGAACAGGTATTGTTTTTAGGTGCTGTTGTGTACAGTATTTTTATTTTCAGAAACAGCTGAATAATTCTTTTCAAGCCGTTTCAGTAAAAATGCGGAGTATGGAGGACGCTACATCAATTCTGCTTTCAGGAAACTTTTAATAGAAAACTATGATCGCTTATCGAACCGACCGATAGGCGTCGTCTTTTTCTATGTCGGCTTAAAAAAAACCAATAATTCTCTCAGGTATTTCTTTACAATGACCTTAGCTACTTGATTTTATAAAAAAAAATCTGTAACTTGGCCAAGCTTTATGCGAATCCATTCGTATCCGAAAGTAAACTTTCACACGATGTCAATCGAAAGCTTGCCAGTAATGATATTATCAATCATTCCTTATGGTCATTTAAAATACCTTCCATTTTATTGGCTAAAGCCGATAGTTTCCCTGAATTTCCAAAAGTCCGCTCATATTGGACACAACTTGTTTATATGCGGAACTTTCATCAGCCTATGCAACCAAAATGGAAGGATATGCCCAAGTTTTATCAGTTTTGTTCCGTGTATTTTTTTTGTTCGTTTTTGTTTCAATGTAATATAAACCAAACATAATCTTTTTTTTACAAACTATCAAATGGGTTCTTTATTTTTTGTATGCGGTGATCGCTTACGTGCGTATAAATCATCGTGGTTTTTGGGCTACTATGCCCCAATAACGATTGTATGTATCTTAAATCGGTGCCGCTTTCAAGCAAATGTGTCGCAAAACTATGTCGAAGCGTATGCAAGGTAATGCGCCTTCCTTTAATGCCTGCCAATTGAAGCGCATTTTTTAATACCTGTTGGGCGCTAGAGTTGGTATACTGCTCACTTGTTTGGCCTTGAAATAAAAAATATTTGGGCTTATAAACTTTATAATATTCCCTAAGTAGTTCTAAAAATGATGGCGATAATAACGTGTACCTGTCTTTTTTGCCTTTTGCCATTTTTATGTGTATAAGCATTCGTTTACTATCTATATCGCTTATTCGTAAATTTATGGCTTCACCAATACGCAAGACACCACTGTATAACAGCGCAAGCAGTGTTTTATGTTTCAAGTTGTGTGTGTTATCAAAAATAGCTTTTACATCACTCGTGCTGAGCACTTCGGGCAAATTGCGTTCCCTTCTGGGGCGGTCAATCTGTAAAATGTCTATGGCTTGATTGCTA
>NCDW01000281.1 GCA_002280395.1 Flavobacteriales bacterium 32-35-8 | reverse complement strand
CAAGTAAAAGGTAAAGTTGGGAATATCGTTATTAAACCAGCTAAAAGTTATGTAAAAGTCACTTCTGAAAATATCAAATATTTAGAAATATTAGATGTCATTAAAGATTTGAATACCATTCTGGATTTGCAGAAGAGTGAGGGACTTCTTTATCTAAAAAAAGTGATTTATGATTTTGATGCTACCGAAATAAAGAAACTAGTTAGTTACGGTCTTGCTTATCCTCCTAAAGTGCGGGCTTTGCTAGGTGCACTTTTAGAAACGGTGACTACTAATGCTGCTAGCTACCAAGTTAAAAAAAAATCCATTAACCCGTCGAGCAGTTATAAGTATGGTATTGATGCGAGCCTGCTTTCCACTGCTATTTCCTGGAACATCGTATAATGAATTTACATTTAGACAAAGACAATTTTCTAGTAAGACGGGTGGTACGTCAGAAGAAGAGATACGGCAAAAGTAAAACCAATTAAAATGAAGGCTTTATATTATTGTTAATAGTGTAAAAAATTGAAATCTATTGAAATTTTAATTGATCTATAAGATCGTAGAAATATTGTTCTCCCCAAATTTCAAGTGCTTTGTCATCTTTTATAAATGGGATAACGTCCTCTTTTATGCGGTCAAATGAGACTGTCCTACATTTCTCCCGAAGCAAAGCAATTCAAGAACATCTTCAGATGTTAAAACTTCTTGATTCCAGTCAGCTGTGTCCTTTGCCCGTAAAGCGAAATGGTGCAGGTCAAGGGGGATCCTTTTTTTTATATACCATTCCAAATCGTACCAATCACGTCCTTTAACACGGTTCTTCCATTTTCGGAATAAAAGGGCATGCATTTTGCCGGCAAACAGGCTGGGTTTATTAAAGCACTTTACGTAAAAAGAAAAAGGACGTGTCAGTAATTTATTTTCTGTTGTAAATCCAAGAGGAGGTTGACAGTCTATTTCGATCTTAATTTTCATGGTTCTGTTCGTAGATTTTATACCTGCCTGCTTTATAATGTCTTCTAGTACCAATTCTTTCCATTGTGTTTCCGACTTAAGAAAGGCTGAGTCAATATTTGTTTTTTCTTTCTTTTCTTTTTCCCGAATGCTCACCTGCATACCAATAGACTTAAATTCTGTAACGATGGCATCAAAATAAGGTTCAAGAGAAAAATCAGGATTTAATTCCAGTAGGGAAAAATCGAGATCCTCAGAAAAACGATCCAGTCCGTAGAATATGCGTAGGGCAGTACCTCCATAAAAGGCAGCTTTTTCAAAGAAATCTGTTCTTGAAAGGCCTGCCAGTGCCACTTCCTGCATAATCTCTCTTAGTGCAGCGAGTACCTCTTCTGTATTTTTTGGGTTATATTCCGCAATCCATTCTTTAATCATAATTTTTCAAGTGTTTTTACAAGCATTTTTAAACTTTCTTTTTTTTGGGCATCCTCTATCCAGGAATTCAGTTCTTCAAGATTAAATTTACGAAGGGTATCTTTGTCAATACGCAAGTCATCGATTAAAAAAGCAAGTGTTTGAGCGGGGCTTCGTAATGAAAGTCCGGAGGTGGTGATTATTTTATCGCATAGTGCTTTTTCTGGTGTTGCCACAAGAGCTACCTGACCCGGAGACAACTCAAGGCTTTTAATTCCAAAACTGTAATAGGGCAGAGGCATTGAACGGTAGCTGAACCTTCCAATGGGAGTGTTATACTTTTTTGAGACCTTTACTGAAATGGAACGTACTTCGTAAACACGTTCGGGAATTATTCCCCAGTAAGAAAGAGCCGATTCAAGTGATATATAACTAGGACCATACAAATGATTGGCAATGAGAAAAGGTTCCGGAGCTGTTGAATTAGTTGTTGCTCCAGAGAGATAAAGCCCTTTTTTTAACGAAATTAACTCACCGTTTTTAATGAGTTCGCTGATTTTGTCATTGGGTCTTTTATACTCTTTAAGCACCTCAAGTAGTATTTGTCTATGCAAGGGGACACTGCTAAATGATTGTATTACATATTTAAAGTCCATTTTTGATAAATTATTGTGCTAAAATCGGAATTATTCCGATTTAAAGCAAATGTTTTTACATGTTTTTTGTGTTTAAATAAATAGATAATCGGATTTTTTCCGATTATCTATTAGCTATATAACGTGATTTTGAGTTTATAGGAATATTTTAATCTAATAATTATCGCTGAAAGATCTAAAAAAGTGTTTCCTGTTAGATTAGAAAACATACAAAGAGAGGACGTAAGTCGAAGTTACTTTATATTAGTATTCCTTTGATAATCTTATAGTGATAGTTTAAAAAAAATATGCTACTGTTAATGAAAACACTATCAGTGATTATCGAATAGGGAATTTAAGGAGATTTAAAATATGATTTAGAATCAATTGTGTCTCGATCAATTTGTAGTAACAAAAACATATCACTTTTTCAACACCAAATAAGCCAGTCCCGGATCATTGAGTAATCGTTCCATTTCAGAGTGTATAATTTCCTGAATATCCTGTTTAACCTGCAGATAATTCCGTTGTACAGTAGTATTATCCAGTTTTCGAATTACCGCTATATCTTTATAATTTTCCTGTTCCTTTTTTAACGAATCATGGTCATTCAATAACTCGCAATGAAATGTTTTGAGTTCAATTTTACAATCGGGATCATCGGCAACCATACCTACAAATTCCCCGGAACTTAAAGCAGCAATTTTGGAAGGAGGGACGGCAGATTCTAACTGCTTGGAGCGGCTGATAGAAGTATCTCCACTATTGATAGAAAGGCTTTCTCTGTCCTGCATGATTTTTCCAAATCGATCGGAGAGTTGTTTGGCAGTATCACCCGTTACTTGTCCGCTGATAATATTTCCGGTAATATTCATAATCACATCAGCCTGTTCACGACCATAATCTTTTCGTAGCTGACTAAAGTCCTGAATGCCCAAACAAGTCGCTACTTTGTTGCTTCGGGCTGTGGCAATTAGGCTATCCATATTGTTAAGGTAAATTGTTGGAAACTCATCAAATATCAGACTGCTTTTTTGTTTGCCTTTTTGGTTAACCTGCTTTATTAATCGACTTACATATAGCGATAAGACTGCTCCGTAAATCTGTATTTTTTGAGGATTGTTTCCCATGCAGACAATCTTGGGTTCTTGGGGATTATTAATATCTAAATTAAAATCATTACCAGATAAGACATAATAGAGTTGGGGAGAGGACAACCTTGCCATTGCGATTTTAGCAGATGCAATTTGTCCTTCGAGTTGTTCCATTACATCGTTGAGATAAGCAGGGTTCAAATGGATTTTAAGGAAGCCGATACCAATGGCAATTTTAAGTTGAATCAATATCATCAAAATTATGGATACGATCTTGAAAATGCTTTATCCA
>NCDW01000280.1 GCA_002280395.1 Flavobacteriales bacterium 32-35-8 | reverse complement strand
GTTTCTTCGTGCAACAAGACTTCTTTTGGGATTTGCTGTGTTTCAAACTTGTGTTTATTTAAAAATATATAACTTAAAAAGGTATGTGGAATGACTAAATCTTGCAGCAACACATTAATGAAACTTTGGTTTTTAAACTTTGGGTTTCGTCTTATTCTATAAATGATTCCTGATAAATTTTTTAAGAATTTAAAGCTAAAAAGCAAAACACCTAAACCATATATACTCCATAAAATAATAGGTATATAGTTTATAGGTTCGGCTTCTATTACAGTATGGGTTATGGAGGATTCAGGAAAAAATAAAGGCGCTTCTTGTGGAACAACTTCTATATATTCTGTAAAAGTTATTAACGGAATAACAAATGCCAAAACAACCGAAACCAATAAATAGAAACGTTTAAAAACATGAAAGCTTTCTTTTTCTAATACTAGCTTATAAAAGCCATAAAAGATTGCTAAGCAGATGCCCGATTTTAAAATATAGAATTCCATATCTATTTGTTTTTGAGTTCTTTGTCTATAAGCATTTTTAAATCTTCCAATTCTTCTTTGGTTAAATTGGTTTCTTTGGTAAAAAATGAGGCGAACTGCGAAGCACTATCGTTAAAAAAGTTTTTTATGAGTCCGTTTACGTGTTTAGAGAAATAATCTTTCTTTTTAACTAACGGATAATATTCCCTTGAATTTCCATATACATTATAATCAATGAAGCCTTTATCGGTCATGCGTTTTAAAAGCGTTGCCACAGTGGTGCTCGCAGGTTTGGGTTCTGGATAGGCTTCAAGCAAGTCTTTCATAAAGGCTTTTTCCAATTTCCAGAGGTAATTCATTAATTCTTCTTCGGTTTTTGATAATTGCATTATTCTACAAAATTAGATTATGTTCTACAAACATAGAATAAATATTCCAATTCTACAAGTGTAGAGCAAAATAATTTTTCTGTCAGTTTGAGTGATGTGACGTAGGAGCATTGTATCGAGAACATTAGAAAAGTAAAACTTGTTCTCGATACAATTTTCACCCAATATTTTTGGGTAAAAATCACTCGAACAGATAAAATTATTAAAATTAAGAATTGTTTTTTTGAGAACGAATACTCTCAATAACAACGGTTGCTAATATCAATGAACCACCAATGAATGTGTTTATATTAGGAGTTTCATTTAAAAACATAAAGGCCAAAATGATTCCGAATATGGGCGTAATACTGGTAATAATACTGGCAGTGCTTACCGAGAAGTGTTTAAAACTGCTTACCAACATGGTATGACCAATAGCCGTTGTTAACAATCCTAACATGACCAAAGAAGGAATTTGGTTTGTGATATTTGATATATCCATGAAAAATACCGAAGGGAGCAATAAGATACTTAGTATGGAAATTTGATACAACATGATACTTGTGCCAGAATAACTATTGGTTAATTTTTTGGAAATAATATTTCTAATAGAGTATAAGAGTGCCGATAACACCCCAAACAAAATGGCACCAACATGAGCATTTTCAAGATTAAATTCAGGAGCTAAAATATATAAACCAACAAGCACCATAAGACTCAAAACAATGTACATGGGGTCGAATTTCACCTTAATAAAAAGAGGTTCAATTAAAGCGGTTATCATGGGATAAGTGAATAATGATAGCATACCAATAGCCACATTCGATAATTTGAGGGCGTAGAAGTAGGTAATCCAATGGGCGCCAAAAAATAAGGCACTGACCAGAATGGTTAAAAAATCACGTTTTGAATAAATTTTTAGATTAACTTTTTTGAAATAACAAAATGCATATAAAAATATGCCGCCCAAAATACACCGACACCAAATACTAACAGGCGGCGGTAAGTCTATAAATTTGCCAAGTGGACCAGAGGTACTTCCAAATAAGGTGGCTACAAAAAGAAAAATAAGGTTTTTGGTATGTTGGTTTTTCATTTAGAATAAAAGACTCGCAATTTTTTTTTGCAAAAATAGCTTTTATTATTTTGTGGCTAGTTTGAATTTGAGTTTTAGAAAGTAGTATTTAAAAATTTTCTGGATTGACTCCATTTTCAATTAACCAGTCATGGTTAAGATTGCAATAACCATTTTTATTAATCGGAATTTGATTCTGTAAATTATTCCAAATCCAACAATGAGTAAGGGATTTGATTCTATTGTCAAAAGGGGCTGGAAGGTTTTTTCTAAATCCACTACCAGTAGGGGTAAATATAGAACAACTCGGAATATTTATATTTTCGGATATGTAATTTCTTTTGTTTAATATCCAATTACCTCCAGTTTTAAATGTAAAGTATAAATATTTTATAGATGGTTTGGAATTAACATATTTTATTATTGCATCAACATTGTCATCTAAAAAATCATGATTTCCTAAATAATTTAGGTGTTTGTCTTTGTAATCATTCCAGTTATAGTTGTTATTTAGTCTTATGTATCCATTTAACTCTTCAGTCAAAGTAGTATCTTTTGTTCCTTTAACTATATCAGCAAAAGCTATCTTACCCTTTTTGCATATTTCAAATATTTGCTTTAAAGATGGATTATCATTATTAAAATTTCTAACTGTATTGATTAAATTTTGATTATAAATAAAAAGATTGGCCATAATTGGCCACATATACATGCCTCTACCATAAAAAAAATCAGATTGATTCCAATACCACCCATGATTGAATGTTCCAATAAAAATAATTTCAGGCTCGTAGTGTTCCGATTTTAAAATCGAATTC
>NCDW01000037.1 GCA_002280395.1 Flavobacteriales bacterium 32-35-8 | reverse complement strand
AAATATAAAAATATACCGGGTCGCATTGGTTTTAAAGTTCCAATTTTTAAATTTTAGGGCAAATAATTTAATCCCAGAATTCAGCATATAGGAACTCACCAAGGTTATTATTATTAAAAACCATTTGTTTAGAATAATGGTATTCATCAAATCACTATTCTGAAACTCCATAATTAACGGCAACGATATAATAAACAAAGCATTGGCTGGTGTTGGCAAGCCTTTAAAATAGGTCTGTTGGTCTTCATCCAAATTGAATTTCGCTAATCTGTATGCTGAAGCCAACGTAATGAATAAACCCAAAAGAGGCAATAGATTGATATGTGAAAAACTGAAATTAGAATAATCAATATCGCCATGCCCCCAAGTTGTATCAGATAAAGCCAATAATTTATACATAATAAGTCCCGGCACCAGTCCACAAGTAACCATGTCGGCCAAGGAATCCAACTGCAAACCCAATTCGCTTTGAACATTCAATTTTCTAGCCGCAAAACCATCAAAAAAATCAAAGAAAATACCTAAGAATACAAATAGCGAAGCGGTGACAAAATCATCGTTTAAAACAAATATGACAGCAATACTTCCGCAGAATAAATTCAACAACGTCAGTGCATTTGGTATATATTTTTTCATCTCTTATAATTCTATGATGTAAAAATAGCAAAGAATTTACGTCTAAAACAACAATCAAACAATAAGTGTTGTTATTTCAAGTTTATTAGCTGATAAATTATATGCATCTTTGTAAAAAAAATTTGCGATTGAGAACGTCCTTAACCACCATATTCTTCATTGCTTCATTACATATCTTCGGCCAAACCGTTAGAAAATATTCTAACGAATTTATGAATATTGGTGTTGATGCAGCTGCTTTGGGGATGAGCAGTGCGGTAACATCGCATACTTCCGATGTGAATTCCGTGTATTGGAACCCCGCAGGTTTATTGAGCTTGGAAGACAATCAACTAGCACTTATGCACTCCAGTTATTTTGCCAACATTGCCAATTATGATTACGCTGCTTTTGCGATGCCTTTAGACGACCAAAGTGCCATTGGTATCTCTTTAATAAGGTTTGCCGTGGATGATATTTTAAATACTACGCAACTTATTGACGAACAAGGCAATATAAATTACGATAGAATAAGTTTGTTTTCTACAGCCGATTACGGACTCACGTTTTCGTATGCTAGGGAACTGCCAGTACAAGGACTTAATTATGGTGTGAATGCCAAAGTCATTAGACGCATCATTGGTGATTTTGCCTCGTCTTGGGGTTTTGGATTGGATTTAGGCGTACAGTTCAAAACCAAAAATAATTGGAAGTTCGGTGTTATGGCACGCGATATTACCACCACTTTTAATGCCTGGGCTATTGATGAAACTGAATTTGCAAAAATACGGGATGCGGTGGAAGGTCAAAATCAGGAATTACCTGAAACTACCGAAATCACACCATTCCAAAATTACAAATAGGCATCTCGAAATTATTTGATTTTAATTACGATTATACATTACTGACCGCCGTTAATATGAATGTGCGTTTTGAGGAAAACAATGATATCATCTCATCATCGGTTGCCAGTATCAATCCAGCTTTTGGTTTTGAATTTGGGTATATCGACATGGTGTATTTGCGTGGTGGCGTTGGAAATTTTCAAAATGAACTGCAAATCGATAATACCGAACAACTAACCTTTCAGCCCAGTTTTGGTGTTGGTTTTAAATATAATGGCGTACAAATAGATTATGCATTTACCGATATTGGTGACCAAAGTGTGGCGTTATATTCTAATGTGTTTTCTTTAAAAATCGATTTAAGCATCTTTAGGTAATGAAAAAATCACTCTTTATTTTATTCGTTTTTTTATTTGCTAAGACAACATATTCACAGCAAAACATACTGTCTGATAAAGCTGAAATAAGCGTGCTTACTGTTGGCTCTGGAGCGTCATTGAATGATTCTTTTGGACATAATGGGTTTAGGGTCAAGGACATTGCAAAAGGCACAGACCTTGTTTTTAATTACGGTGTTTATGATTTTGAAGCGCCTAATTTTTATTTGAAATTCGCCCAAGGAAAACTTAATTATTTAATCGGTGTCAATTATTATGAAGATTTTTTCAATAGCTATATTTCTCAAAACAGAAGGATTGAAGAACAGGTTTTAAATCTGTCGCAAACCGAAAAGCAGAAGTTATTTGATTATTTAATCAACAATTACAAACCTGAAAACAGAAGGTATTTATACGATTTCTTTTTTGACAATTGTGCTACAAAAATTAAGGATATTACTAATATTGCTTTAAATAATGCCACACAATTTAACGAACCTAAGGATTTTAAACAGCAAACTTTTAGGGAATTAATACATAGTAATTTAAATAGAAATTCTTGGGGCTGTTTTGGAATCGATTTGGCGTTAGGTTCTATCATTGATAGAAAAGCGTCACCTGAAGAACATATGTTTTTACCTAAATACATTCATGAATTCTTTGGTAATGCCACTATTAAAAATTCAGGCGAGCCTTTGGTAAAACAAAGTAAGGTGCTTTACAAGAAAATGGATCAGCCAAAGTCATCAAATTTTTTAACAAGTCCGCTATTCGTTTTTGGCATCATGGGGTTGTTCATCCTCTTCATCACTTACAAAGATTTTAAAAATAAAAAACAAAGTGCATGGTTAGATGTTACTTTGTTTAGTATCACAGGCATTATTGGAGTAATCATTTTACTACTTTGGTTTGCAACCGACCACACAGGAACCCACCAAAACTATAATTTGCTTTGGGCTTGTGCGCTTAATATTTTTGTAATCGGACAATTATTAAGAAAACAAATAAGCGCTTGGTTTATTAAATATCTGAAGTTTTTGGTAATTCTGTTGTGCTTGTTAACCTTGCATTGGACAATTGGAGTACAAACCTTTGCCATTGGACTGATTCCTTTTTTAATCGCTTTGGCGGTTAGGTATTTGTATTTGATACGCTTTTATAATTGTAAGCTCTTACTAAATACTGAGATTACAAACTCAAGTCAGATTACTGCCCCCTAAAGAAAATCATGGTACTCAATGTCTTTATTAAAATATTGATGTCCAAGAAAAAACTTCGGTGCTTTATATAATATAAATCGTATTGTAATTTAAGCAGACTGTCATCCACAGAAGATCCATATCTGGTATTAACTTGTGCCCAACCTGTAAGTCCTGGTTTTACAATATGCCTAGTTTCATAAAAAGGTAAGGTTTTCGATAATTCACTAACAAATTTTTGACGCTCTGGCCTGGGTCCAATCAAACTCATGTCTCCTTTTAAAATATTTAAAAACTGAGGGATTTCATCCAGTCTGGTATTTCGCATAAATTTCCCGAATGTAGTAATCCGTGAATCATTTTTTTCAGACCATACCGCACCGTTCATTTCGGCGTTTTTAATCATGGTCCTGAATTTAATTATTTTAAAAACGTGCCCATTTTTGCCAACTCGCTCTTGTATGTAAAACAAGGGACCTTTATTTCCCATTATATTTCCAAACAGGATGATTGGCAATAAAACAATCCCAAACAAAATACCTAAAACAGAAATTATGATGTTAAATAACATATTAAAAAACAGGTACATTTTGTTTTGATTGCTTCTGCTAAATGGGAAATACTTATAAAAATCCTTACCAACAAACTGGACTGGTACGCGTTGCGTCATATCTTCATACACCTGAGTATATTCTTTTATAGAAAACCCACTTTCAAGAAGCGTCATAAGGTCTTTATAAATATCGGATGTTATGGTCTCAGAGTTATAACTTGCAATGACAATTTCCGATATGTTTTCATTCTTAATTGTTTGAAGCATGTCGCTTGGGGCATATTCCTTTAATCCTTTAAATCCTATACTTTTGATGCTATCAATTTCACAATTAACAAATCCTACAATTTTGTAATTAGGATCAGAATCGTTAAACGCCTTAATGATGGTTTCAATGTTTGATGTTTCGCCCACTATTAATACTTTTTTATAGAATCTGGGTGATACAATAAACGTAACATAAGCAAATCGCCACATAAAAAGCGCCAAAATGATGGCTAAATAAAAATATAGTATTTGAAGCCTATTGTCTGGTAAAATGGGCGTGAAAAAAGGTGTTAAAAAATAGAACAATACCGTTACGGAAGCCGTTAAAATAATATTGCCATAGATTAACTCAAATTTACTTGACTTTTGTAAATCATAAAGTTCGAAAATGGTCCCAAATATGGATACATATATAACAAGCACAAAAACCCAAACCCAATTTTCTTTGGTAATCGTTATATAATCAAACTCAAACGTCTCACCAACAAAATATAAAACAACCAGTACGGATAAAATATCAAAAAGACGTAAAAGAACCTTTCGTTCTGAAATATTAAAATGGATACCTTTGTGAGACATTATGGATTTCATTGAGAGACCCTAAAGGTAGTAAGAAATTTATATTAACTGAAAAAACTATCGCAAAAGTGAATGCCATTCCCGTTTAACGGTCTCCAAATCAAATTGTTCTACCTTTTTCCTAGCATTTAAAGCCATCGTTTTAGTGTCATTAGGGTGCGTAATGATCCATAAGATTGCGTTTACAAATTCTTCCAAGTTATTTGGATTCACCAACATCCCATCATGACCATGTTCAATCAAAAAAGGCATACCCCCCACATTCGTGGACACAATGGGCAAGCCTAAAGCCATGGCCTCCATAACACTCACAGGCATGTTATCAAAATTTGTGGTATTGATAAAAATATTATAATCTTCTGATAAGTGTATCCAAGCACCCTTAGATAACTTCCCGGTGAACGCAACATCAACCTGCAAGGCTTTAGCCAGATTCTGTGCTTCTTTTAATGTACCGTCACCTTCCGGTCCTACCATGCAAAGCGATGCCTGAAGCCCTTCATCTTTTAAAGCCTTTAATAGCTTTACAGCCAATAAGGGGTTGTATAGTTTAGAAAAGGAACGTACCCAAAGTAATTTAACAGGTTCATGAGGTCTTTGTTTGAACGGGTAGTTTTTAACAGCAATGGCATTTGGAATATAAATGATATTGGAATGGCCCTGCGTTTCAAATTCGGATGTAATATATAACGACGGAGACACATTTTTATAGGCATTACTAAATATGGCAGCGCTTAATGCGGGATTGCTTTTTAATCGATTTGGTAAATTTCCCCCATGCAATATGGGGATGTATTTAAGCTTCAAGAACCGACACAACTGACTTATAAAAAAAGCATAATAAAAATTCTGGGTACTGTAGGTGTCTATTAAAACATAATCTACCTTTTTAGCATATTTTAAAACAGCAAAAAGCATATCCACAAAACGTAATAGTTTATTTGTTTTATTAGAAAACGCGTAAACCGTAAACCCCTCCGCTCTTAAATTTTCACTTAAGGTATCAATAGTAGTTTGCGTTTTACCCTTCTGCGATAACAAATTCCCTATGTATAATATGTTTTTCATGGGCTTATATAGGTATCTCTCTAAGCTTCAAAGTTTCTCAGTTCTCTTTTCTATTTTCTATCGTCTATTGTTTTTTCTCTATTTTCTATTATCTATAGTCTAGGCTCTTCGTTCTTGGCTCTTGGATCTTCGGTCTTCGGTCTTCCGTCTACGGTCTTCGGTCTTCCGTCTATCATCCTACCCTCATAAGTAACATGCAACAAACAAAGCGCATAAATAAATGCCGGTGCCGCAATACGCATGGCAGAGTGATTGATGGTTAACAGCCAAAATATATAAAATGAATAGAAAAACAAATTCGACCGATTGTTAAACCTAAAAACCAAGGGCGTTATCAGCAATATTAAAAAAGCAAACACCCCAAACAAACCATGTTCTGCAATAATACGGCTCATTTCGTTATGCGAGGCCGCCTCTACCCCCGTTTCATCCTTTCGTAATTCCTTAATCTTACCGACCCCAATCCCTAAAAACGGATTTTCCATGAATGAACCCAACTCATAAGCCAATAAATCAATACGCCCTGTGGTAACATCTGCTTTTTCACGACCTGCCGCATCTTGGTTGGCGTAACGCATATCCAAAAAACCACTGGTTTGAATGGAACTTACGATCCAAACCAAACCGACCATCATTAAAAAAGCTACGACCGAAAATTTGATTTTAAACTTAGTCTTTAAATTAACCTTAATATAATACAGACCTAAAAAAAATAAAATCATAATCATAGCCGTAATCACCCCCCCTCTACTGAATGTTACGAGTGCCCTGAATCCAAATAGTCCCAATAGAAACAAATCAATAAGCCTATGGTGCATCAACTCTTTGGACATAAAAAACTTGGTGGCAGCCACAAAAATGCCAATACCCAAAACAGTGGCTACTTGATTGGGGCCAAAGCCACCAGAGGCAGCATAATTAGATTCCGTACCTCTTATGACCTCCTGAAGATCGGGTGTATATAAAAATAAGTAAACAGCCATACTTACCAAAGGCAGTAAAAGCGCTATTAATATGGCCTTTAGTTGTTTAAAAGGTACCGTACGCTTGTAACAAAAAATGGCTGCAATGCCCAAACAAACCGGCCCACTTAAATTAAAGGCCACAGCACGCCGGATATCCGATTCAAAGCCCAAGCTGCTAACGGCCACATAGATACCCGGTATTAAAAGCAATATATAAATGACATAGATAAGGGCTTTATTAGAAAATCCATTGCTAAACAATCCTAAAGCAGCAAAGGCAATAACCAAGTATTTACTGGCCTCATAAAAAACAGTCCCACCGTTCATCCGTAAAAACACCTCACTACCCACCACATAGGCACATGCCAATAACACATAAAAGGTTTTAAGGGTTTTATCGGCAAAAACTATTTTATAGGTAAAATAAAGGCTCGTCAATAAAAAAAAAGCCAAGGCCATGGGTCGGTACAAAAACACACCAACACCCAATAGGACATGAAAACCAATCAGTTTATAATACGACGATAACTTCATGACCCAACTGTTTTATAAATGCCTAGCAAGGTATTCAAAATAGCCTGTTCAGAAAAAGAAGTATTTATTTTAGTTTTCAAATGATGGCCCATTGAGGTTCTTAAGGCTTCGTTTTCTATCAAATCGACCAAGGCTTTGGCTAATAAACCTTCCTGTTCTGGGAGTATGAGAATACCTTCGTTAGAATCCGAAACAACCTCTTTGCAATCCCCAACGTCAGTTACCACAACCGATAAACCTGCCATTCCGTATTCCAACAAGGCCAAAGGTAGACCTTCCGATTTAGACGACAGCACACCAATGGTCACTTGATGTAATATATGTGCTGTGTCTGGACAGCTTCCATACATAAAAACATGCTCACCCAAAACGTGTTCGTCTATAAATGCCTTGATGGTTTCTGAATACCCATCCTTAAAATCCTGACCCACCAAATGCAAAGTCCAATCGGGATAGCTATTTTTAACTATTTTAAAGGCTTTTAAAAGATTGATATGATCTTTTTGAGGCCTTAAATTAGCCAAACAAATAATACGTTTCCCTTCAACACCCTGTAATACCGTAACAGGTGTTTCTATTTGTGGGGCTACAAAATTCGGCAAATAACGTACCGATTTCAGATGAAGCACGTCCCTATTCCATTGTTCCAACTTTTTATTGACCGTACATACATGATTAAAAAAAAACGAACACCATTTCAAAATGAGTCTAGGCCGATGTTCCAAAAACTCGCTTTTCCCGTAATGGTCATGCCAAATCAACAGTAATTTCGGATTTAGTATTTTTATCAAAGTGCCTAAAAAAAAAGAGGTGCTATGGGCATGGATGATGGTTATTCCATGCCGGCTCACAAAACGATGGAGCCGATATAGTGCTTTTAAATCCAAAACCGATTTTTTATTTAAAAACAAATAGTCAACGGTATTTGAAAGACTTTTTTTAAGCAATCCTTCCTGTCGGGTAGCACATAAATAAGCACCTTCGCCATGAGATGACAAACCGTTGGCTATAGTAACCGCCATACGTTCTGCGCCTCCAGCATCAAGTGAATCTATGAGTTGTAATACCTTCATGAACGGATCAGTATGTTTTTAATTTCAGCCTCAAAATAATCCAATGTAAACTGTTGGGACCATTCCGACCCTAATTTAGACATTGTTTTTAAATCTTCAGTCTTTAGCGCTTCGTGTATCGTTACAATGGTTTCATCAACATTAGGGGTTATTAAAATACCCCTGCGCCCATAATCCAACATGTAGGGCACACAGGAAATAGGGGTCGCTATGGGAATCGCACCAAAAAACATGGCCTCGGCTATGGCTTTTGGCCAACCCTCAGACTTAGACGCCAATATTAAAAAATGAGCCTGTTTCAACGATGCCTTAATACGGTCTTGAGATTGATTTCCATGCAGGGAAACGATCGTTTCAAGCTTGTTATCAGCAATATAACGATACAAAATTTCCTTTAAAACACCATCCCCATAAATATCCAAAGACACCTGTTTGCCTTGTTTATGCAAGGCTTCAATTATTTGAATCGCTAACAGGGGTCGTTTCCCTTTTACCAAACTGCCTACAAAAATACATTGTAATGGCCCAGAATAATTCCTTTCCATGGGTTTTTCAATTTCAGTAGCATGATAGGTTGCCGTAAAAAAGGATTTGACATTCCTAGTTTGATGTTCCCAATGGCCATACACCAATACCTGCATATTTTTAGTCAAAGATGTGTTGCTCAACAGCCATTTTTGAACCTTATAACTTAAGGGCTGTTTGGCATTGGGGTCCCAATTACCAGCATATTTAGCTGTTTTTGGTGTCTTTGGAAAAAAAATCTGTACCAAACACCCTAGCAGCCCTATATTACCGGGACATCGCAAATGAATGTGGTCGGCTTTTTGGCACGCTTTATATAGCCTTAAAAAGATGATAGGAAGTTTAAATAACGAGCGTATTATAGTAGCAATGGAGGTAAATTCAATAGAGGGGATTTGTGTAAACGTTATATCTCGATGCTGATACGCTAAGTCAATGTCTGATATGGTACCAGAAACCATAGGGGCTACAATAGTTACCTCATCAACATGTTTTAACCAGATGTTCATTTCACGCACATAAGGTGCGTATGCAAACCAGTGATTGTCTTGCTTCTTATGAGGAACATGTGTTATGATTAAAAATTTCATGATTCAACCTTTGGCGCATTAAAGATAAGTGAAAACCAAGCAACCATGCGTCCCAAACTTTCTGTGAAGGCTTCTTTCCTTTTTGAAGTAGTAATGACATTAAGCAATCTAATTTTTGTTAATAGAATGGCCGTAGCATGCCATTTTAGCCGGGCTTTAAATGTAGGATTTGGATATTTAACGCGCCATACGTACCAGCCATTTCTAACGACCATCTTACCATATTTGTAGTAGTTTGGTCTTCCTGAACCATCGTGATGGTGTGCTAATTGGGCATTGGTATTCACATAGAGTTTTCCTGTCTTTGCCAATCGCAAAGAAAAATCGGTATCTTCATACAAGCCATACCCTTCAAAATAAGTAGAAAAAGATAAACTTTTAAAGATTTCTTTTCTATAACTTGAAACACCCCCCATAAGTTGTTCCACTGCATAGATTTGTCCTGAAGGGGGTAAAAAACCAATGGAACGTCCATGCGAAAACGTAGGCATAAACCCAGGATGGGCATCGGGCAGTAATCCAAAAAAGCGCCTGATTTTAAATCGGGAGGGTTCGTCCCGCATCCATCCATCATAATAAAATTTAGTGTTGCTGTTCTTATTATCTGAAACATTCCAATCAACTTCATTTGTAATATAGCCCCCTACTGCCAAGGCATCTGGCTTAAGCGAATAAGTTTGTATTAAGGCTTCAAAATAAGTAGGCGTTAAAATAATATCATCATCCAAAAAACAGATGATTTCTGATGCTTCATCAACATGCTTAATGCCAAAATTGCGTTGTTTGGTTAGACCTCTATTTGTTTCATCCACTTTAAAATAGTGTAGGTTTTTAAATGGATTTTCTTTTAGAACAATATCCGTTTCTTCATTTATAGAACCATCAATAATTAAAATCTTAGTGGGATATAAGGTTTGCGCCTTAACCGATTGGAGTAATGCCAGTAAGGGTTTCGGACGCATGTACGTACAGATAATTAATGAAAATGCCATCATGGTTTCAGCGATTTTAATTGATTGGCATAGTTCACACTTTGTTGCCACTGCTCTTTGAATACAGTATAATATTTAAATGGATGCTTAATGGGCTGCTTGTTATAATATTTTAAGAACAATAGGGTTTTATAGCCCCTTTGTTGCTCCTGTGTTTTGTGCAACAACTGATACAGCATCACTGTTGGTGAAGGTTTCGGTGGCACAGCAGCATCCTGCCATAACACCTTGGGTTTGGTTCTAAAACCGCCTACGGGCGCTTTTAAGTGTAAAATAGCGGGTTTCGGTAAATAGATGACATCAATCCCTTTATGACGTAGCTGCATACCAAAATCGGCATCCTCACCAAACCCATGTTCGAACGATTCTGAAAAAAAACAGCCCTTTATGGCCTCATGGCTCACAACGCTACAGCCCGAACCAAAGGTGCCCCATTGTTGTATCGTGTTGAAGACTTTTTTTTCGCCTTTTAAATAGCATCGAAACGTAAATGCTTGATAGGGTAACTCGGCCAGCCTATCATTAACATGGTTCAAAAAATCGGGCTCAATTACAATATCGTCATCCGCTAAAAACACCCAGTCACTGTCAACCTGTTTTAAAGCGATATTTCTAGCATGGCAAGCCCCTATATGGTGTGTAAATGTATGCACAATCTTAAATGGCCACGATTCCAAGGTTAGATAATCCAATTCTGAAACACTTCCTATTTCTGGATTTTGCTCCACTACAATGACTTGCTTGGGAAGATGGGTTTGGTTTCGTAAATCGCACAATACATCATACAGATACGTTTTTCTACCTATGGTTGGAATGATGACATCCATGGTCGCCTTATCAACTACTTTTTGGGAAGATTGAACCGCTATGGCATCCAGATTAATGGATGCTTTATTTCGATTACCAAAACAAAATGCATACAAAAAAGGAAGGAATGACAGCGTTCTTTCATACAACAACAGATTCAATGCCAATAAAAACACCCACCGCGTTTTATAATGCTGCTTCACAAACTTAAACAGGGTAAACAGATTGGGTTTAGAAATCGGTGCTTGTAGATCCCCTTTAACCAATCGAGGCTCAGAATAACAAAACAAACCCAAGGGCAATGCCAATTTTGCTATGGAATTCAGGTAATAATCAAAGTCCGATTCAAGTTTTACCCTGTCATGGATGGCCAATAAAACCGAAGCATGAATAACACCTACCAAACTGCTCATCTGCCAAGTGGGATAAGGCACTTTTTTATTGACTGAAACAAATAACGAATCTTCCACATAGCCAATCCGTTTATCAATAAAATGATGGGGATGGTGGTGAAACGAAAGCATTAATTTATGGTGATGAAAAAGGGTTTCAATACGTTCTATGTCTAAGTTTTCTTTATAAGCTACATGGCACCAAACGATTTTGTCTTCAGGGAATTGATGCGCCAATAACTGTAAGCCTTTGGCAAGCGTCACGCTTGTATCCATCGCTATGCTTTGATGGTCAGCAGCAACGACTTCCATAATTGTATTATCAGCATGATAGAGTATAACCACAGCTTAATGTATTAATTGAGCATAAAAATCCACACTTTGATGAGCAACAACTTCCATACTAAACGTTGTTTTAACTTTGTCCCTAGCAGCCATACCAAACTGCTGTCGCTTGGCAGGATCATGTAGCAAGTCCAAAATACGTTCGGCATAGCGCTCGTGATGGGTCGGATGTTCCAAATACCCTTCCTTGCCATTTTCAAT
The DNA here is from genome assembly GCA_002280395.1 of Flavobacteriales bacterium 32-35-8. Taxonomy (GTDB): domain Bacteria; phylum Bacteroidota; class Bacteroidia; order Flavobacteriales; family Flavobacteriaceae; genus Confluentibacter. The sequence continues at coordinate 3,033 of NCDW01000037.1, read as the reverse complement.
AACTTCGGTAGCCCAACCAATATGGGATGCCACAATGGCTTTCTCCATCGCCATGGCCTCCAACCACGATACGGGTAAGGCTTCAGCATAAGAAGGAAACACACACACACTGGCTGTTTTAATATGGTCTTGAATGGCAGTATAGGCCATGCCTCCCAAATACCTTACCTGTTTTAGGGCCGACTCACTAAACAGAGGCTGCATCAACTTCCATGTTGAGGAGCTTCCCGTTTTAATATCGGCACTATCAGGACCTACCAGCACTAAGGTTACATGGCTATTGGCTTGATGCACCAAATTAAAAATTTTTGGCAACTCCAAAAGGCCTTTTTTCCGTATTAGGGTTCCAAAATAAAGAATGCTCAGATTATTGGAAGCATCATTTTTACTGGGCTGGAACAGATTCACATCAATGCTATTGGGTATGACCGTAAAATCCCTTTGTAGTCCGAATAGGCTATTAGTTGTCTTACCAGTAAACGCACTCACGCTTATAAGCCCATCGGCCTTGGTAAGGGCGCGCTGTTCCAAAAACCTATTTTTAAATTTAACCGGGCGTTGCTCTAAATGACAAAAATAGGTATCACTTCCATTCTCGCGAATGACCAAAGGACATTTCGGCTTTATAAACGCCGTAAAACCCGTCCAATCGGGTGCCTCAACAATATCCAGCTTCTTGGAATCGTAAAGGTTGTTAATGAGTTTTTCTACTTTCTTTTGAGTTAAAAACAGTGAGAGCCCTTTTACTTTTATGTTCTTTATTTTATAAAAATGCAGGCCATCCTCCATAAAATAAGCGTCATCATCCTGCCCATATACCAAAATGTTGACCCCATGTCCCAAGGCCACCAAAGCCCTCGCCAAATTGAAAATACTGGTTCCTATACCGCCCGACTTGCCCGTTTTTGGATGTGGATATTCTGGTGTTAGAAAGCCTATGTTCATTGTATTATGTCCTTTATAGCTTTCCATATATTTTTTGAAGCATTAGTTGGTGTTTTACCAGCAACTACTTCAAACCATTTTAAACCTTCGGCTACATTCGATAATTGTCCATCAATCAACCGTTTTACCAAATCCTCTAAGTCTTGTTTATCTGTGCAAAATATAGCGGCTTGTTTACTGGGCATACTTCTAAAATGGACGTAGTTGTAATTTTGTCCAATATCACGAATGCCCTTTTTTAATTGTGGTTGCTCATAATTATAATAGATACAGGGCTTATGGTGCAACACAAAGTCAAATACCGTTGAGGAACATACGTTGGTCACCAGTTCACTATGCTCGCAGACATTATAGAGCATCTTGAAATCTTCTTTTGTTGGCAATACGTCATGCCACATAGTGCCTACTTGTTTCCAAATAGGATCCAATACTGTAATGATATCCTCGTTTGCCTTCAACACATGGTCATATCGGGAAGTAAAATCTACGGGGCATTTTCTATAAATAATACCTAGATGATACCCTTGGGCATTTAAACTTCGTACCGCATGGACTAAATCTTCTAAATAATATTGGTCTAAAGGCGATGTGGTTTCATCATCTCCCGAAAAACAGATGTACTTTTTAGTAACATCCAAACCATATTGTTTTAAAAAATCGCTACGAGGTATTTTCAAAGAGGAATCAAAATGAGGTTCAAATTGGGGTGTGCCTGTCACAAAAACCTGTGCTTCTTTTACAAAAGAATAATACTGTAATAGCTGCTGCTTCATTAAATCGCTCCAAACACAATAATAATCGGTTTCTACTACTTGCATGGCTTTAGGCACATTATCCCATGAATACACAAATGCCACTGTAGGTATTCCTAAATCTTTGGCTGCTAAAAGGGCACTTATGGACTGTGTGGAACGTTGTGTAGTGCAAAACACCAAGTCTGGTTGATGTGCTTGCAATTGCGTTTTACAATACACGTATTTTGACGTAGAGCGCTCTAAATTATTTATTTTTTTTCGGATGCGTTCAATACCTTTTTCGGAATTATTAAACCCTATTAAAAATCTAATGAACAAGGTTTTAAATATGTTTTTTAATCCCTTGTAATGAAACGGAAATTTATAGGTTGAATAAACAGGATCGCTGAATTTTTTTTGGGATACATTAAGCTCAATGTGTTTCCTAGCCCTTAAATACAATGGCGTTAAAGGATGCTGTTGCTGGTTTTCAATCGTTAACTCTTCAAATCCCAAATGGTCCTTCAAAGAAAAAACAGTATTGTTCCAGTAGGTAATATCAAATCCCATGTTCCCTCCAATAGATTTAAAATCTGTAAAAGCAAAATTTCTTAAGCCTACACCATCTGGAAAAAAAATAAATACCTTCTTCTTCATTTAAATTAATTTTTAAAAGGACAAACAGCCATTAAACCGTTACAAAGTTCATCAATTCGTTCAAGTTTTGGCAGAGTTTCTTTGTTGTGGAACAGATTATCCAAATCCTCAAAACGCATTTTTTCATTTTTAATATCTGACTGATAAAAAGGCATTGAAACCGATTCGAAATAATCTTTATACTTAATGTCATCACCAAAAACCTTATCTGAAAACTTTTGCCAAACCGATGGGATGCCATACGCATGTGCTACAATAATACCGTGTAATGAAGAGGATATAATTTTTTCGCATTTTAGAAATTGGCTCGTAGTTTCTTCAATATCATTGGTCATCAAATCAATCAATAAAATGGATGGTTCATTTTTATACAAATCCTTTACTGTAGTAAAATCTCTATAGTGTGGCACAATGCCTATTTTATATTCCTTATCTACTTTAGGGTTGTAATACTTTGGCAATAATAGAGCTGGGTCTCCGTAAACTTCAGGAACCTCATATCCCAGATTCAAAAGAAATTTTCTTGTTTGAGGTCCACGAACAGCTAAAAAATTGGCTTTTTTTACAGAATAATCTTTTGAAATAATACCACTTCCCCAAATGATGCATTTATTTTTAACATGTGTTAAAACACTTCCAACATTGTCATTTATGTGCGCAATCCATTCATAGATTGAAAAGGTCTTTGGCCATGCAA
>NCDW01000036.1 GCA_002280395.1 Flavobacteriales bacterium 32-35-8 | reverse complement strand
ATTCATTCTCCATACTTTTTTAATGGTATGGAGAATGGTTTTTAAATGTAAACATAGCCTAAAGCGTGTTTACATGTCTCTATAAAGTTCTAAACGTTCCCATTTAGAGTCCACTTCCTCTTGCGCTTGATTAAGCAACGATTTGCCTAACACCGCATCATCTTTTACAACTCTGGTGAATCGGGTTTCGTTATACATAAAATCACTTAAGGGGATTGTTGGTTTTTTGGAATCTAACTTAAATTTTTTCCCTTTTGGTTGTAAGGGGTCAAATCTAAACAGTGGCCAATATCCAGAATCTACGGCTTTTTCTTGTTGTTCAGGGCCATGTTTTAAATCATAGCCATGTTCACCACAATGGGAGTAAGCAATAATAACTGAAGGTCCAGGATAAGCAGCAGCTTCTTCTAGTGCTTTAAGTGTTTGTAAATCTTTGGCACCTATCGCCACTTGGGCAACATATACATTTTGATAGGAGATCGCCTGTAATCCCAAGCTTTTTTTACTTGTTCGTTTTCCAGAAACTGAGAATTTAGCACTCGCACCTAATGGGGTTGCTTTTGAAGTTTGTCCGCCAGTATTGGAGTAAACTTCCGTATCCAATATTAAAATATTAATATCTTCACCGGAAGCTAATACATGATCAACACCGCCATAACCTATATCATAAGCCCAGCCATCTCCACCTATTATCCATACCGCTTTTTTACGAAGGTATTCGCTAAGGTTGTTTAATTTAATAGCATCGTCATTTTTATCAAGTGTATTTAATATGGTTTTAAGTTCTTGAATGTCCGCTAATTTTTTAGATTTTTCAGTTTCAGTCACTTCTGGATTCGTTAAAATTGATTCCACAATGTCACTGCCTACTAATGGTTCTAACGATTTTAATAAATCTACCGCAATTTCTTGTTTTTTGGTAAGTGCCAATCGCATGCCTAAACCAAATTCGGCATTATCTTCGAACAAGGAGTTTGCCCAAGCAGGACCTCTGCCAAAAGCATTGGTTTTATAAGGAGTTGTTGGTAAATTTCCACCGTAAATAGAAGAACATCCTGTGGCATTTGCAATTAAAATACTATCACCGTATAATTGAGTCAATAATTTAATATAAGGTGTTTCTCCACATCCTGAACAAGCACCCGAAAACTCGAATAAAGGTTCTAAAAATTGGGAACCTTTAATATTGGTTATTTGAAGTTCGTTTCTATCGTAATAAGGAAGGTTTACAAAATAATCCCAGTTTGCAACTTCTTCAGTTTTTACATCCAATTTTTTTCTCATGTTGATAGATTTAAAATCATCTATCTCTTTACTTACGGCAGGACAAACTGCCACGCAAAGGTCGCAACCAGTACAATCTTCTGGAGATACTTGTAAGACATAAGATTTTGTTGCAGCATCAAATGGTCTTCCTTTCGCAGGAACATGTTTTAATGATTTTGGAGCGTTAGCTAATAAATCATTTGAAACCACTTTTGAGCGGATGGCAGCATGCGGACAAATAACAACGCACTTGTTGCATTGTGTACACAAGCTAGCATCATCCCAAATGGGGATAAAATCTGCAATACCACGTTTTTCATATTGCGTCGTTCCTGTGGGGAAAGTGCCATCTACAGGGAAGGCGCTTACCGGAAGTTCATCACCGGCACCTGCTAATATTTTTTCTAAAACTTCTTTTACAAAACCATCGGGCGCATCAGTCATAGCAGACAATAATGGTTTTTCACTGGTTGTTAATTTAGGATAATCTACTTTTTGTAAATTTTCAATGGCTTTATCAACCGCATTAAAGTTCATTTTTATTACTTTTTCCCCTTTGTGCGAATATGATTTTACAATAGCATCCTTAATTTTTTGAATGGCTTCTTCTCTAGGTAAAATTCCAGATATGGCAAAGAAACATGTTTGTAGAACGGTGTTGGCTCGTTTGCCTAAATTAGCTTCTTGAGCCACTCTACTGGCATCGACGATGTAAAATTCCGCTTCTTTTTTAATGATTTCTTTTTGAACTTTTTCAGGAAGTACATCCCAAATCTCATCTTTTGAAAATGGGGAATTCAATAAAAAGGTACCGCCCTGTTTAAGGTCGGATAGCATATTGTATTTTTCAATAAAATTAAATTGATGGCTCGCAATAAAATCGGCTTTATCAATTAGATAGGTGGAATGAATGGGGTTTGGACCAAAACGCAAATGCGAAATGGTTTGGGCACCCGCTTTTTTAGAGTCGTACACAAAGTAGCCTTGCACGTAATTATCGGTAGTTTCACCAATGATTTTAATGGAGTTTTTGTTGGCTCCCACCGTTCCATCAGAACCCAAACCATAAAACATACAGTTAACAGTAGTACGTTTAATAGTGAAATCTTCGTCAATGTCTAAATTGGTGTAAGTCACATCATCATTAATGCCAACAGTGAAATGGTTTTTAGGTTTTGCTTTTAATAATTCGTCATAAATACCTTTAACCATTCTTGGGGTGAATTCTTTAGAGGATAACCCGTAACGACCGCCAATAACTTTTGGCATGTCAATACCACTTTCAGTTAATGCTGAAATAACATCCAAATACAATGGTTCGCCAATGCTTCCTGGTTCTTTGGTTCGATCTAAAACAGCTATTTTTTTAACCGTTTTGGGAAGGGCTTCTATAAATTTATCAATCGTAAATGGTCTATACAATCTTACTAAGAGCGCCCCTACTTTTTCGCCTCTTTCAATCAATTCATGAACGGTTTCCTTAACGGCGCCTTCGCCAGACCCCATAATGATAATCACACGTTCTGCTTCAGGATGGCCTATATAATCAAATAAATTATAACGGCGTCCGGTGTGATTATAAAATTCATCCATTGTTTGTTGAACAATATCTGGCACTCTTTCATAATAAACATTTGCAGCTTCTCGCGCTTGAAAAAACACGTCTGGGTTTTGTGAGGTGCCCCTAATTACTGGATGATCTGGATCTAAGGAGCGTTTTTTGTGCTCCATAATTTTATCTTCTGGCATCATCGCTTTAATAATACTATCAGGGATGGCATCTATTTTTGAAATTTCATGTGATGTTCTAAACCCATCAAATATGTTTAGAAAGGGTACTCTAGATTTTAATGTTGCTACTTGGGATATTAAAGCAAAATCTTGGGCTTCTTGTACAGAACTTCCAAACAACATAGCAAAACCCGTTTGACGTGTTGCCATCACATCCGAATGGTCACCAAAAATGGATAAAGCATGAGTGGCAATGGTTCTTGCAGCTACATGAATGACACTTGGCAAGAGTTCTCCTGCTATTTTATACATATTAGGAATCATGAGGAGTAACCCTTGTGAAGCTGTGAATGTGGTAGTTAGTGCACCTGCTTGTAATGCACCGTGAACAGCTCCGGCGGCACCGCCTTCACTTTGCATCTCAACAATTCTAGGAATATTGTTCCAAATGTTTTTTTGTCCTTTTGAACTATAAACATCTACATGCTCACCCATGGGTGATGCAGGTGTTATTGGGTAAATAGCACATACCTCATTGGTTTTATGGGCTACTCTTGCTACGGCTTCATTTGCATCACATATGAGCTTTTCAAATACTTTTTCCATAATAGTTTAATTTGTTTCTGATAAAAAAGTCTAGTGAATTTAGGAACATTATATGATTAATTCTATGACTTATGTCAGGTAAACAAAAAACTATTTTTTAATAAAAAGTATGAAAATGACTGGCTTGATGACATGTAAAAGGGTATAAAACCATTACGATTATATACCCTTTTGTTAATAAGCCACAAAGTAGATTGATGATGCTGTTGTTTGGTTATTAAAAAATATAGTTTTATTCGCCGTGTAACCAAGCTTTTTTAGCCAGTAAAGCATCTTCGGTTTCTATATGGTTTTCGTCTAAAACGCAGCAATCTACTGGACAAACAGAAGCGCATTGTGGTTCGTCGTGGAATCCTTTACATTCTGTACACTTATCTGGAACAATAAAATAGAACTCGTTAGAAATTGGATCGTTTTCTACATCTGCATTAACTTCCTTTCCATATGGAGTGGTGACTAATCCTTTTAGTGCAGTTTCATCAGAATAAGACCAATTTTGATCAGGCTCATAGATGGCGTTGTTTGGACATTCAGCTATACAAGCATCACAGTTTATACATTCCTCTGTTATTATTATAGCCATAATTTCTAAATGTTTAAAGTACATACAATATTAATCCTAATTAAGCTTTTAGTAAATGATAAAAGTCATGTTTCATTTTGAAAAGAGAGGCTATATTTGGTTGTATTGTAGGCATATAGGAACAGAACTCCAATCAGAAACATTAGAAACGATGATTATTCGTTTTAAAGGTAAGTCAGGAGATAGTAAACAGTTGTGAATCTATTTTAAAGCCATAATCGGCTATATTTGGACTTGCTATATTTCTTACTCTTCTAACCGAATTTAGAAGTCTACAAGTAAAATCGAATTAGTTTTTTACACCAATGCCGTAAAACCTAAAAAAGCTAAAGATAAAAGTCCGGCAACCAATAAATTAATCGGCACCCCTTTCATACCTTCAGGGATGTTGGCAAGTTCTAGTTGCTCCCTAATACTTGCAAAAACTACCAAAGCTAATCCAAATCCTAATGAGTTTGATATGGCAAAAAATACTGCTTTTACCAAGCTTCCATTTTCTAAACCTAAAGCTAATATGGCAACTCCCAATACGGCACAATTGGTAGTTATTAAAGGCAGAAAAACTCCGAGTGCTTGGTATAATGGCGGGCTCACTTTTTTTAGAATAATCTCTACCATTTGTACCAATGCAGCTATAACTAAAATAAAGGTAATGGTTCTTAAATAATCCAATCCAGCAGGAATTAAAACATATTGGTTCAATAAATAAGTAACGGTAGTTGCAATAGTCATGACGAACAAAACAGCTCCAGACATGCCCACTGATGTAGATACTTTGTTGGAAACACCTAAAAAAGGACAAATGCCCAAAAATTGTGATAAGACAATATTATTGACAAAAACAGCTGCTATAAGGATGATTATATAATCCATGACTATGTTGTTTTATTTGTTAATCTATTGAAAATAACCGTTAAATAGGCGAGGGCAATAAAAGCCCCAGGGGGCAAAATAAATAATATAAACGTGTTGGCAGTTTCAGGAAGGAGAGTTAGCCCAAACAAACTTCCATTGCCCAATATTTCACGAACCGAGCCTAAAATAGTTAATGCTAATACAAAACCAATTCCCATACCTAGGGCATCAAAAATGGAAGACAGCACATTATTTTTTGAAGCGAAGGCTTCGGCTCTTCCCAAGATGATGCAGTTGACGACTATCAATGGTATAAAAATGCCCAATTGTTCATATAAAAGGGGAACAAACGCTTCTAAAATCATCTCAACAATGGTAACAAAAGAGGCGATAATAATGATAAAGGCGGGAATACGGACTTTTGCAGGGATTAAATTTTTAACCAACGACACCACTATATTAGACATTAATAAAACAAATAACGTAGCAACGCCCATGCCTAACCCATTAAATGCGGATGAGGTAACCCCTAAAGTTGGGCACATACCCAAAAGCATCACGAAAATGGGATTTTCTTTAATGATGCCTTTTAGGAAATTTTGTTTTTGATTCAGTTCTGCCATAATCTTATTGTTTAGAGGTAATGATAGCATCAAGGTTTATCAAAAATTCATCGAACGCTAATGTAGCGGCTTCGGTAAAAGCTCTAGAACTAATGGTTGCTCCGGTTAAGGCATCCACTTCCCCGCCATCTTTTTTAACTTTTAAATTGAACGTTGACGGATTTTTATCCCTGAATTGTTGTAAAAATGATTCGTCTTTCATTTTTGTTCCAAGACCGGGGGTCTCCTTTTGTTCTAAAACCACTATGTTTTGAATGGTGCCATCTGGTTTAAAACCAACCATGATTTTAACCAAACCACTAAATCCTTTTTCGGAAGAGCCAATAACTGCGGCTCCAACAAATACATTGTTTTTATAAGCTGGGTAAATTTCAATGCTATCTTTTGCAAATTCAGACTTGACTAATTTTCGTGCTTCCACGGGATTATTGTCAAATTCTGGCAACACTAATTTTATGGCATTTATTTTGCGCTCAAGTTTGGCTTTGGCTTTTGGTTCTATGGTTAAATCGTTTACAAATCCTAAAGCGAAACCAGAAATGAGTGTTATCACTAAAAGAGACAGTGCCATGCTTATAAATGTTGATTCTTTTTTACTCATCATCACACGATTTTAGATTTTATTTTAGCACCAAATCTTCTGGGTTTAAAGAATTTATTGATTAAAGGCACAAAGGCATTCATGATTAAAATAGCAAACGAAATACCTTCAGGATACGCACCAAAAAGCCGTATCACAACCGTGATGATGCCAATGCCAATAGCAAAGATTACCATCCCTTTTTTGGTCATTGGGCTGGTTACTAAATCCGTCGCCATAAAAAAAGCACCCAGAATAGCGCCTCCAGCTAACAAGTGAATTAATGGGTTGGCATAGTGTTCTGGGTTTGCTACCCAAAAAATAGCGGTCATAATAAAAATAGTGGCTAATAGTGTTACCGGAATATGCCATGAAATCACTTTCCGAAGCATTAAATAAAGACCGCCAAGTATTAATGCCAAAGCCGACATTTCCCCTAATGAACCACTTGTAAAACCAAATAACATGTTTGTGGAAGAAGGAATTCTAGCGCTGATTTCAGTCATGGTTTCGCCCATATTCAATCCTTCTTTTATAATGCCTAAAGAAGTGGCACCTGTAACAGCATCAACAACACTCGTGTTGTTTACAAAAGCAGTTGGCCAACTCGTCATTTGCACGGGGAATGATATCAATAAAAACACACGACCCACCAACGCTGGGTTGAAAATATTAAACCCTAAACCTCCAAATGATAATTTAGCAACGCCTATAGCAACCAAACTTCCAATAATAATCATCCAAATAGGCAAGTTGGAGGGCAGGTTAAATGCCAGTAAAATGCCGGTGATTAATGCTGAACCATCGGTTATGGTTACATCTGTTTTTAAGAGGTATTTCTGGATTACATATTCAAATAGTATACAGGATATTATGGCAACTGAGGTTACTATTAAAGCGCTAATTCCAAATACATAGACAGAAACTAAAAAAGCGGGTATTAGTGCGATGACCACATCGTACATGAGTTTTTTTGATGTTCTGTCTGAATGAACATGTGGAGAGGCAGATACAATGATTGGTTGAGCGCTCATGTTTAATTTTTTGAGGTATTCATTTTTTTGACACTATTTTTTCCGAAGCGTATATAATCCAATAAAGGACGATGTGACGGACAAACATAACTGCAAGAACCACATTCAATACAGGTCATAATGTCTTCGGCACTTGCTTTTTCATACATGCCTTTTTCTGATAAATTCATTAAGAGATGAGGTTCTAATCCCATAGGGCAAACATCTACACATTCACCACATCTGATACAGTTTTTTGGTTCCCCTCTGCTGGCTTCGTCTTCAGAAATAACTAAAATTCCAGAAGTCCCTTTAGTCACAGGAACGTCCATATTTTTTATGGCCTTTCCCATCATCGGGCCACCATTCACAATTTTTCGAGTGCCTTCGGGCAAACCCCCAACTTCATTTACTAAATCTGTAATCGGTGTTCCTATTTTAACCCAATAATTTGATGGGTTTTCTAATTTTTTACCGGTTACGGTAACGACACGTTCTATTAAAGGGATATTATGCTGGATGGCTTGATAAATGGCAAAAATAGTTCCCACGTTATGAACAATGACACCAACATCCAAAGGCAATCCGTTTTTGGGAACTTCCCTGTTTAATAAAGCTCGTACCAATTGTTTTTCACCTCCTTGCGGGTATTTCACTTTTAAAGCGGCAATCTTAATAGGGTCGTCTTTTCTAATTATTTTTTTAAATGTCTCAATGGCATCAGCTTTATTATTTTCAATGCCAATGATGGCATTGTCAATATGTAGCGCGAACATTAAAATCTTGATGCCAACTATAATTTCTTCTGCTTTTTCAAGCATTAATCGATGGTCTGCGGTTAAATAAGGTTCGCATTCTACACCATTAATGATGAGGTGATCCAGTTTTGTGCCTTCTTTAATGCTTAGTTTAACATGTGATGGAAACGTGGCACCTCCTAAACCAACAATACCTGAATCATTTATTTTTTGTAAGATGTCTTTAGGTTCTAATGTGATGGTTGTTTTTAAAGGGTATTCTGTATCTTTAAAATTAGATTCATCTTTAAGATCGGTTCTTATTACAATACATTGCTTTTTGTAACCACTGGTATCTATAATTTTGTCTAGTTTGGTAACTGTTCCAGCCACGGGCGAATGAATGTTTGAAGACATAAATCCGCCTGATTTGGCAATTACTTGGCCAATGTCTACTTTGTCTTTTACACCCACTGTTATTTCTGCGGGAATACCAATGTGTTGCGATATGGGGACATAAACAACTTTAGGTAAGGTCATTTTTTTGATACCTTTGGATGCCGTGATTTTATTTTCTGGAGGATGAATGCCGCCTTTTGGAAATGTTTTAAGCATCGGTTTTTAAGTTTATGGATTCCACATTTACTTCAGCTTCTGGCTCAACCTTTTTTACTTTTTTTGGAGGAAAGTTTGTTTCTATAATGGAATTTGTTGGACAAACTTCCACGCATTTTCTGCAAAGTGTGCACATTATAGGGTCTATATATGCCAAATTATTAGCCATTAAAACGGCGTCTTTAGGACATATTTCTTGACATTTAGAGCATCCAATACAAGCCACGTCGCATGCTTTTTTAGCAATACCAGCCTTATCTTCGTTTAAACAACCCACAAAAATTTTTAAATCTCTTTTGTGTTTTGGACGCATTTCAATGATATCCCTAGGGCAGGCTTCAACACAAGCACCACATGAGGTACATTTATCTGTTATAATTACAGGTAAACCAGTATGCTCATCCATGTACATGGCATCAAACTTGCAAACTTTAACACAATCACCATCGCCTAAGCAACCATATTGACAATCGGTTTCACCGCTGTAAATCATGGCAGAAATAGCACAGGTTCTTGGTCCTTGGTATTCAGTTGTTTTCGGCCTTACATCACACCCGCCCTGACAGCGTAAAACGGCAACAGTAGCGTCTTTTTCAGCAACTTTTTTGCCTAAAATAGCGGCAACTTGTTTCATAACCTCATTCCCTCCAACTGGACAAAATAAATCTGAAATATCTTCCGTATTAACAAGTCTTTCAGCAAATGCTTTGCAGCCAGGTGAACCACAACCACCACAATTTGCCGATGGCAATATTTCATCTACCTCGGCAATTAAAGGATTTTCAAATACATAGAATTTTTTAGAAACCACATATAGCAAAACGGCCGCGACCATTCCTAGAGAAGCCAATAAAATAACACTATATAAAACGGAATCAGACATGCTCAATTAGGTTTTTATTATGGAGATTTTGAAAATGCTTTTAAAGGTGTTTTTAAAAAAATATAGGATTAAATAATAAGGGAGTAATACCGTAAGCGATAGTATTCCTGCGACCCATTCTTTTAAAAAGTTAGAACTTATTATTAGGGTAGCGAACATTAATATGAAAGGGATTAGATAGGCCCATAAGATGGCTTTGAATCCCAATACCTTTTTTAAAACCACACAAACACGTTCGTTGGTTGTAAAGATGTCGTTGGGGTTTGTAACTTCAATTTCTTTTGTTTTAGAGTCTGAGATACCACAAGTTCCTTTGGCATGGCATGATTCACAATGTATATTTTGCTCTAAATTAACGGTAATGGAATCGCCTACTATTTTAGAAATAATTCCATAGTGAGCAAATGTGTTTTTATTAGTTAATTCCGAAAGCATACAATATTCCAGTTATCATAATAAATTACTATGTGAAGGTAGTGCATTCATATAGGGAATAATATGATTTATGTTAGGTTTGGAATGAACTTATAATGCTCTCCCAAGAATTAATATTTTTACATAAAAAGAAAATATGAACATTAAAATAGGTATCCTCACATTTAGTCTATTAAATTAGTAGGAGTTATGGTTTTTTTGCTATTTTTGCCAAAAAAATTTTTGCATGTCTGATATTACAATAAAAATAACTGATAGAGAAGGAATAGAGCACACTGTATTAGCCCCAACAGATATGGCTATGAACCTTATGGAAGTCGTTAGATCTTACGAATTGGCTCCTGAGGGAACTATTGGTGTTTGTGGTGGTATGGCCATGTGCGCATCTTGTCAATGCTATGTTTTAAGTGATACGGAATTGCCAGAAATGGGCGATGATGAAGAAGCTATGTTATCTGAAGCATTTAATGTGAAGGATAATAGTAGATTGGGTTGCCAAATACAAATGACACCAGATATGGAAGGTTTGGTGGTTGCATTAGCTCCCGAGAGTTAATCATTACTGCTTTCATAGAAATGACAACCGTAATCAATTTGTCCTATAATCCAATAATTTTCTTGGACCTTCTAAAACATATCTAAAAATTTGAAGTACACCATCGTCGTTGGTGTCTATTTCCCATTTTATAAGTGCTATTTCCCCATTTTCAATTTCAATACCAGTGATGCTTCTAGGGTGAACACAACTTCCGTCATTAAAAAAAGCTATATCCCCAGGTTCTGGAAAACGTGGTCTGTGTGTATGTCCGGTAATGGTCAATAAATTATTATTTCCAATAATCCATCTTTTGGTTCTTCTTTCAACCCTTATAAGTTCTTTGTAATTTTTTGCCGGGCTGGTAGGATCGGCAATGCCCATAACATTTAATGGTTTCCAAAGAACTCTTACCATAAAACGGCTCCATTTCCAAAATAAGTAATTCCACCAATCTGCTTGATGTCCATGGGTTAAAAATAGTTGCTGATTGGTTTCTGTATGTTTTAAAATGATGCCTTCATGGTACTTGATGTTGGTAAACAATGGAACATCTTCACCTGTCTTTGGATCAAAATATGTTGATAAATACTTTTTTAAAAAATCCGGATTTCTGTAAACCATATCATGATTTCCCCAAATCATGTGTAAGCGATTTTGCTGATGAAAATCCTTCATCAACATATACACATTTTTGTGAGCTTCAAAAATGGATTTAAAAAACAGGTTTTCCCAGAGCTCATCGCCATCACCTATTTCGCAATATTGAAACCCTTCGGTGTAGTAATATTTTAGTGCGTGGAAATATATATTTCTGTTATTAGCAAAATCGTCTGCAAAACTATTATCGCCACGATGGCAATCACTAAATAGAATGAATTTACTTGTATCATCAAAGTCGATGATTTTTGCATTTTTATAAGCGTTATCTAGTCTTTTTTTGGATGTAAGCATATTAGTAAAAATAAGTAAAAAGCATTTCTAATGGAAAAGCTTTTCGTTTATTTTACTAAAAAACTATAATTTAAGTTTTTGGATGGCTATTGGTAAAATTCGTTCTACAAATTTAGAATAAGCTAATTCGGATGGGTGTAAACCATCTGACGCCACAAGATTAGGGTCTTCCAATCCCATTCTAGAAATATCTGTAATATTTATGAAAGCGATATTATTTATAGTGCAGTAATTTTGAGCAAAATCATTGTATTTGTTTATATCTGCTGAAATATTGCTATTTCCACCACCAAAAGGGGTAAAAGCGTAATCTGGAATTGAAATCACCATTAAGTTGTTTTTATTTGATTTTGCATACAAAATGGCTTTAGCGATTAATTGAGGAAATTCAGTTTCATAGACGCTAAAAGGAAGGTTTTGATATTGATTGTTTACGCCAATTAAAAGCGTTACTAGGTCAAAATCGATTAAGTCATTCTGTGTATTAAGACTACTTAGTAAGTTGTTAGTTGTCCAGCCACTTTGTGCTATAATTTTTAATTCAAATTCTTTATTTGAATTGGTTTCAGAAATTAATTGTTGTTTTAATTGCTCAGGAAATCGGCAAGTTTCACAGACGCCATAGCCAATTGTGTAACTATCTCCTAGTGCTAATATTTTAAAATGAGTTTGAGTGGTGGCTTCGGATTCAATATTTTCGTTAGGGATTTTAGTTTCAGTTTCTTGAATGATTTCTTCTTCTTCTAAAAGAACTCTATCCGTACTGCAACCTGTACCAATATTAATAAATAACACGAATAAACTTAGAATCTTTTTCATCTTGCTTTTATAGCTACTTAGGTGTTTTTATGGTTTTAAGTTTTATTTAAAAGCATTTAATCCCGTAATATCCATACCTGTAATTAATAAATGAATATCGTGTGTGCCTTCATAAGTAATCACACTTTCTAGATTCATGGAGTGGCGCATGATGGAGTATTCTCCGGTTATGCCCATGCCACCTAATATTTGCCTAGCTTCACGGGCAATGGTGATTGCCATATTCACATTGTTACGTTTTGCCATTGATATTTGTGCTGAGGTTGCTTTGCCTTCATTACGCAAAACACCCAAGCGCCATGTTAAAAGTTGGGCTTTGGTGATTTCAGTAATCATTTCCGCCAGTTTCTTTTGCTGTAGCTGAAATTGCCCAATAGGTTTCCCAAATTGCATACGCTCTTTGCTGTAACGAAGAGCCGTATCATAACAATCCATTGCTGCGCCAATAGCACCCCAAGCAATGCCATAACGTGCGGAATCTAAACATCCAAGCGGTGCGCCCAAACCGGATTTATTTGGCAATATATTTTCTTTAGGGACTTTGACGTTTTGAAAGATTAATTCGCCAGTTGAAGAAGCACGGAGTGACCATTTATTTTTTGTTTCTGGAGTTGAAAATCCTTCCATACCGCGTTCTACTATCAAGCCATGAATACGAGCGTTTTCATCTTTTGCCCAAACAATGGCTACTTGTGCAAATGGGGCATTACTAATCCACATTTTCACGCCATTTAATAAATAATGATTGCCGTTGTCTTTAAAATGGGTTACCATATCTCCTGGGTTGCTACCATGGTCAGGCTCCGTTAAACCAAAACAGCCCATCCATTCGCCACTAGCTAGTTTTGGTAAATATTTTTGACGTTGTGCTTCATTTCCATATTTCCAAATGGGATACATAACTAAAGAGGATTGTACAGAAGCTGTACTACGAATTCCAGAATCACCACGTTCAATTTCCTGCATCATTAATCCGTAAGAAATTTGGTCTAAACCTGCACCACCATATTCTGCTGGAATATAAGGGCCAAATGCACCAATGCCTGCCAGTCCACTTATAATTTGCATTGGGAATTCCGCTTTTTGGGCATAATCTTCAATGATTGGTGAGATGTCACGTTTTACCCAATCACGTGTAGCACTTCTAACTAATTTATGTTCATCAGTGAGTAAATCGTCTACATTATAATAGTCTGGAGATTCGAATAAATCTGGCTTCATAAAGATTAGAATTAAAGATTTTCAAAAGAAAATAATTAACAAATCATTGATTTTTTTGAAAAATCATTATTGTAATCTCTCAAATTTAATTAATCTATGTCGATTTGATTACATTTT
>NCDW01000279.1 GCA_002280395.1 Flavobacteriales bacterium 32-35-8 | reverse complement strand
TTATGGCCTTTAATTTAGCCTTCCACAAAAGAAATAAGATGTTTTTAGCTGTTAAAAAGTAAAGGATTTGGAAAATTATCGGATTGATTATGATTAAAAAAGTATTTAAGTTTTTATTAAAAATGGTTGGGTGGTTTTTTGCAATTTCCATTGCTTTGGTTATTGTATTTAAGTGGGTTCCCGTTCCAGCAACCCCTTTAATGGTGATACGGACCGTTCAACAAGTTGTAAGTGGCGAAGATATTGTTTGGAAACACGATTGGGAATCTATTGATAATATTTCAAAAAATTTACAACTAGCCGTTATTTGTAGTGAAGACCAAAACTTTTTAAATCACCATGGTTTTGATATGAAAGCTATAGAAAAAGCCATCGAATACAATAAAAGGGGCAAACGCACTAGGGGTGCCAGCACCATTAGCCAGCAAACTGCTAAAAATGTTTTTTTATGGCCACAGCGCAGTTGGGTACGTAAAGGTTTAGAAGCCTATTTTACTTTTTTAATAGAACTTTTTTGGTCTAAAGAACGTATCATGGAGGTGTATCTTAACAGTATTGAAATGGGGAACGGTATTTATGGCGCTGAGGCTGCCGCACAACATTGGTTTAAAAAACCAGCGGCCAAATTAACCCGTTATCAAGCCGCTGCCATCGCTGCTGTATTACCAAATCCAATGCGATATAGAGCAAATCCTGCTTCTGCATACATTCAACGTCGACAGGTTTGGATTGTAACTCAAATGGGATTTTTTGGGAAATTAGATTATAATAAAAAAGATGATGAGTGATTTAAAACTCAAGCAGGCTTTATATGAACACTGCTCAAGTTTTATTGAAAACAGATTTCAAACCATTCAAAATACTATAAACGACATCCAAAACTGGCCGAGCCATGCTTCAATTGGAACGTGAAAAAGCAGGTAATCAATTAGCAGAAATTCAAAAACTAAAAGAATCATTTTCTAAAATTGATATTTCTAAAATCTCTAAAACTGTTGGTTTAGGAAGTCTTGTAATCACATCCCAAAACAATTATTTTATTGCTATAAGTGCTGGGGAATTCAAAGTTGAAAACGATATTTACTATGCTATTTCTCCCAACACACCTATTGGGCAATTACTTTTAGGAAAAAAGGTTGGTGATGAAGTTGTTTTTAGGGAACAAAAGTTTAAAATTGAAAAAGTGTTATAAAACTGAAAGGCAAATTTGCAATCCGTTTTCGATTGTATTTGGATGCTCAAAAAACACCCTTTCGCCATCTAAATCAGCTTCAATTAAATAGTAACTGCCTTTATAGTAAGATGTTTTAACAATCGCTTTTAAATCTGATTTATCCACCACTTTCAATTGATGGGCATATACAATTCCGAGGTCATTAAGATTGTTAGATTCCCCAAAAAAAGAAGCAATTAATTTATTTTGTGGGTTCTCGTATAAATGTTTCGGAGTATTGTTAGCCATAATTTTCGCCTCATGCAAAACAATCATCTGGTCTGAAAAAGACAAAACATCATCTTTATCGTGGGTAGCCACAATGCATGCGATATTTTTTTCTTTTAAATACTTAAATAAACTTCGGCGTAACGATTGTTTCTTAAAATTATCAATATGGCTAAAAGGCTCATCCAAAAGAAGGATTTCTGGTTGTTTAGCGATTGCTCTCGCCAAGGCGACACGTTGTTTTTGTCCGCCACTTAAATTCTTAACCTTTGTGTTAGCATCATCCAATAATTCTACAACTTCTAAAAGCTCTTTAATACGTGCTTGCTTTTCTTCTGGATAAAAATTAGATAAGAACGCGCCTACATTTTCTGAAACAGAAATAAAAGGCATCAAATCAAATTCCTGTGCTACGTATTTCATGAATTCGGGTCCGACAACAAGATTATGCTTTGGCCCTAAAATTTCATGGCCTTTCCAAAATATCTGTCCTTCGTTTAAATCGTAAGTCCCATAAAGTAATTTTAAAAGGGTGCTTTTTCCCGAACCGCTTTCACCAATAATGGAAACGTGTTCACCAACACCGACTGAAAAACTAACATTCTCAATAACAGCTTTCTTATTATAACTGAAGGATATATTTTTTACTTGAAGCATGTTGCAAAAATAGCATAAAAAGCCTTAATTAAATTTCAGAAGACCAATACTTAATTAAATTACGTTATCTAAATTTATATTTTGTAAATCGATATTATTTCTACTATTTAAATACTTTAGGAGCTAGTTTGGTATGCTTTTTAAAAGCTATAAAAAAAGAATTATAAGAACTAGACCCAACTTTGATCGCTTCGGCCTCTAAAGTTGTTCTGTCGAAACCTTCTTAATTAATAAACTTTAGATAATCTTTAATTCTGCAATAATTTTTATATTCAACAAAAATAAATAAAGCATCTTCTTTTGTAAAAATATCATACTTGCATAATTTATGTTTAATAAAGTCTTTGCAGACGAGACGTGTTTGGGCTTTGTTTATTTTTTTGTCAAAAAAACAGGTGTGCAAACTAGAATTAATTAATCTTAAGGTTTGAAATAGTAACGTAAAATCTATATTTGCAAAATACAAATTGTGTTTTTGGCAAAATTTACATTTTGATGTAAATTTTTTTCTTTTACGGCTCCATAGTTCAAGGGATAGAACAAAAGTTTCCTAAACTTTAGATCCAAGTTCGAATCTTGGTGGAGTCACTATTGTTTTATGATTATAACACAGATGTTTTATGGCTGTGTTACAAAGAATAAAATCAACCTAAAGCCACATCCAACGTCATCATAATGATAAATCCGCCAATAAAGCCAAGTGTGGCGACATCGGTATACTTATCTCTTTGGGTTTCAGGAATTACTTCTTCAACAACCACAAAAATCATGGCGCCTGCAGCAAACGCCAAGGCATAAGGCAAAATAGGAATGAAAAAAGTAACGGCAACTGCTCCCACAACGGCTGCAATGGGTTCAACAATAGCCGACATTTGTCCGTACCAAAAGCTTTTAAATTTACTCACTCCTTGACGGCGTAAAGGCATGGAAACCGCCAATCCTTCAGGGAAATTTTGAATACCAATACCAATGGCCAAAGCAACAGCGCCACCAATTGTTGCCTCAGGAATTCCTGCAGCAACCCCTCCAAACAAAACCCCAACCGCTAAACCTTCTGGAATGTTGTGAAGCGCAATAGCCAAAACAAGCAGCGTTGTTTTATGCCACGGACTTTTAACGCCTTCTTTTTCGTTTTCTTTAAAATTAATGTGCAAATGAGGCAGCAGCTTATCCAATCCAAAAATAAAAAGAGCACCCGTAGCAAAACCAACAGCTGCAGGAATGACTTTTATAAAGCCTTCCCCGGGACTCATTTCTATACCAGGCGCCAATAAACTCCAAAAACTAGCGGCTACCATAACTCCGCCGGTAAAACCGAGCATCCCATCAAAAAAAGCCCTATTTAATCCTTTAATTAAAAAAACCAGCGACGCTCCTAAAGCAGTTATAATCCAAGTAAATAATGATGCGTACAAGGCTCCTAAAATAGGGTCTATAGTCTCAAAATAAGTAATAATACTATCCATACTACAATGCTTTTTTTACATAAATATTATTGGAAACTATTTTTGAAATATTAATAAGAGCATTATTAACATTAATGGTCATGGATTCGTCAAATTTTTCTTTA
>NCDW01000278.1 GCA_002280395.1 Flavobacteriales bacterium 32-35-8 | reverse complement strand
ATTGATATTTTTACGTTTGATGATAAAATCACCATCAACAGAAATATTCATTCCTGGAAAATCTTTCAATGCTTTTGCAACCGCTTCCATCATAATTGGTGTAAAAGTTAACTTCTCACCTTCTCTCTTTTCGAAAGCAGCTTTCACTTTATCTCTCCATTTTACGATGTTCGTAACATCTACTTCAATGAATGATTGAACGTGAGCCGAAGTTTGTACCGAAGCTACCATGTAACCCGAAATCAACTTACGCATTCTGTCCATTTCCACAATCTCGTCACCACCATTTACAGAAACCGGAACGGCTTGAGCTACTGGAGCTGGAGTTGCTTTTGGAGCCGCCGCTGGAGCTGCAACAACTGCAGGCTGACTTCCTCTATTTTTAATATAATTTAATAAATCTTCTTTATTTACGGCAGGCTTAAGAGGCTTTTCTTTGGGAATAGTGCTTGAATTATCATCATCGCCATCATCACCATCGCCACTTGGTTTATTGTATTCGTATTCTTCTGGTGGCGCAATGGGTTTATAGGCCTGGGCAAATTGCTTATTTTCGGCAGTTTCATTAAAAGCACTATTGGTTTCAGCTTTTACATTATTTAGCTTTTCCATAGCCTCCATAATTTTAACTTCTTCTTCAGTCAATTCTTTTTCAGGTTCCATTTCATAGTAACTTTCAGAAGCTAATTCCTCATGTTGTTTTAGGTCGAAAATGAAAGCAGAAAACACCACAGTTCCAGACAGGAAAAAGGTTATAAGTAGGGCTTTATGTTGATTTGTTAGGTTCAAATCCATTGAGATATTTAACGAATATACGTAAAATTAGATAACTTAGTCGTTGAGTGACGTAATAAAATCGACAACGGTAATAGCATCAGCTACATTAAAGTCGCCAATTTTGGTTCTTCTTAAGGCGGATAAGTGTGCGCCAGATTGCAAAGCTTTCCCAAAATCATTCGCTAAAGAACGTATGTAAGTGCCTTTGCTGCAAACTACTCTGAAGTCAATATTTAAACCATCAATGTTTGTAATTTCAAATTCTTGTATTGAAATGCTTCTTGCTTTAATCTCAACATCTTCACCAGCTCTGGCAAATTCATAAAGGCGTTTTCCGTCTTTTTTTATGGCTGAAAAAACGGGCGGATATTGTTGAATGTCACCAATAAATTGTTTCGTGGTTTCTTCAATTAAATTAGGAGTGATATGTTCTGTTGGAAAGGTTTCATTAATCTCGGTTTCCAAATCGTATGAAGGCGTGGTGCTGCCTAAAACTAATGTCCCTGTATATTCTTTTATTTGTGCTTGAAACGTGTCAATTTGCTTGGTCATTTTGCCCGTACAAATAATTAAAAGTCCCGTAGCCAAGGGGTCTAAAGTACCCGCGTGCCCAACTTTAATGTTTTTAAGTTTGAAAGTTTGCTTCAGTTCCCAACGCAATTTATTTACGACTTGAAAAGATGTCCAATGAAGAGGTTTGTCTATGAGTAAAATTTGACCCGATTGATAGTCTTCCGCAGTCATTAAATGATAGTTAGCTTTTGAATGAAGAAATGGATGATAAGAATACAAGCTCCGGCGATGATTCTGTAATATCCAAAAACTTTAAAGCCGTGTTTACTTAAATAATTAATGAACGATTTAATGGCAATTAATGCCACAATAAAACCCACAACATTCCCAATAATTAAAAGATTCACTTGGTCTTGGGTTAACTCAAAACCTGCTTTATAATAATCATAACTTTTTTTAGCGGTAGCTCCTAACATGGTTGGAATTGCTAAGAAAAAAGAAAATTCCGCAGCCACAGTTCTTGATAATTTCTGACTCATACCACCAACAATACTCGCGCCACTTCTAGAGACTCCTGGAATCATCGCCAAACACTGAAAAAAGCCAATTTTTAAAGCCGTTAGATAGGAAATCTCGGTACCTTCTTCATTACCAAACCAATCGTCAACCTTCAATAATAAAAAACCACCAATAATTAATGAAACAGCTACGGTTATAGGGTTTTCCAATAAACCGTCAATGGCATCGCTAAATAATAAACCGAGAATAACCGCTGGGATAAAAGCGACAAATAACTTGAAATAGAAGTCTAAACTTTGGAAAAACCGCTTGAAATAAAGAACGATCACCGACATGATAGTCCCAAGTTGAATGACAATGGTGAAAAGTTTTGTAAAATCTTCTTGAGCAATGCCAAAAAATGAAGATGCAACAATCATGTGTCCAGTAGAAGAAACGGGTAAAAATTCCGTTAGGCCTTCTATAACAGCTAAAATAATAGCTTCTATGGTATTCATTTATTCTTTTTCTGGATTCAACAAAATGGCATATATCTGAATACCAAATCCAATTAAAACTAAAGTGGGCGCTAAACGAATCCGCCTCCAACTAAAAATATCAGGATTAAAAACATTGGGGTCGTCACTACCGCCGCCAGCCATGAGAATAAAGCCCAAAGCAATGCAGCCCAATCCTATAAACATGAATTTGTAATTTTTTCTACCGAAAACAAATCCACTTTTAGACTCTTCTTTACGTTTTTTTTCTCCCATAATTTCTCTCTCAGAATATTTTAATGCAAAATAATAGATTTATTTATAACAATGGCGTTAATGGAAATCTAATTTAAGACCCAGGACCCAAGACCTAATAATAAAGATCGTCCGTCTTCAAATTTAAAAAGCGTTGTGTTGCAATATGTGTGCTTATCCAAGTAATCACAATTCCCAAGGCAAAAACGCCTAGAAACAAAAGTGTCACTAATACAGGGTTGCTAAGCAATTGCAGTT
>NCDW01000035.1 GCA_002280395.1 Flavobacteriales bacterium 32-35-8 | reverse complement strand
TCGATAAATATACTTTTTTATGGAAACATTTCTTTTATATTGTGGTTAAATTTTCTAGATCTTCATCTATGGGAAATGATAAAATCAAGCAAATGAAAAAGGTATATTATTTAAAAACATGTAGCACGTGTATTCGGATTTTAAAGGAATTGAATCTTCCTTCAAACTACATTTTACAGGATATTAAAACTGAAGCGATTACCGTGAAGCAACTTGAGGACATGAAAACGTTAGCAGGAAGCTACGAAGCACTTTTTAGTAAACGGTCCAATCTTTATAAAGAAATGGATTTGAAAAACCAAGAGTTAACCGAACGCGATTACAAACACTATATTTTGGAACATTATACGTTTTTAAGCAGACCCGTCATCATAAGTGACGACGCCATTTTTATAGGAAACTCAAAAAATGTTGTTGAAGCGGCAAAAAAGAAAATCAATAATTAGTGGCAACCACAACCATCATCGCCTCCACATGCCTTTTTTGATTTAGTTGGTTTCCAAATAAACTTTCTAACTATAAAAGTTATGGCCAAACCTACTGCTACGAGAACTAATATGTTTTGTATTATGGTGTTCATGATTTTATCTAAATCTTCTGAAAGGAATGTCCTTTTGTTTTAGTCGATAATATATTAAGTTCCTTAAAAACAGATTCCTGCCTTCGCAGGAATGACAACTATTTTAAAAATTGAAACGCTAATAATGCTACTAAATAAGCAAAACTACTCATAATTATCAGTTGCAAAGTAGGCCATTTCCAACTGTTTGTTTCACGTTTAACAATGGCTAATGTACTCATGCACTGCATGGCAAATGCGTAAAACAATAGTAGTGAAACCCCAGAAGCAAACGTAAATAAAGGCCCTCCCAGAATGGGGTTTACCTCGCCTGCCATTCTATTCTTTATAGTTTCTTCTTCGTCGCTACCTACACTATAAATAGTTGCCAGCGTCCCGACAAATACTTCACGAGCAGCAAAACTACTTACAATGGCAATACCAATTTTCCAATCGTAACCCAAAGGCCGTATAACAGGTTCAATGGCACGACCTGTGATGCCAATAAACGAATGTTCCAATTTTTGAGACGCTATTTTGCCTTGTAGTTCGTCTTCACTTAAATTTTGGGTGGCGTATTCTTTTTTCACGATGGCCTCAGCATCATTAAATTCTGGACCCGGACCATACGATGCTAAAACCCAAAGCAAAATAGAAATTGCCAATATTATTTTTCCCGCTCCAAAAACAAAGGATTTTGTTTTTTCGACAACTGTTAATACCACATTTTTAAATAAAGGCAGCTTGTAATTGGGCATCTCAATAACAAAAAATGTTTTGCTTTTAATTTTTAATATTTTGTTTAAGATGTATGCCGAAACTATGGCGGTACCAAATCCTAACAAATACAACAACATAAGCGTTAGTGCTTGATAGCCCAATCCGAAAAAGCGTCCTTCAGGAATCACCAAAGCAATAATAATTAAATACACGGGAAGCCTAGCCGAACATGTTGTAAAAGGCGTAACCAAAATAGTAATTAAACGTTCTTTCCAACTTTCAATATTTCTGGTGGCCATAATGGCAGGAATCGCACACGCAGTACCAGATATTAGTGGCACTACACTTTTTCCGCTCAATCCAAACCGCCTCATGATCCTATCCATCAAAAACACTACGCGGCTCATGTAACCACTCTCTTCAAGAACAGAAATAAATAAAAACAAAAATGCAATTTGCGGAATAAAAATAACAATACCGCCAAGACCCGGAATAATGCCTTCGGCTAATAAATTGGTAAAAATACCTGAAGGCAGGTGATTTTTAGTCCATTCACTTAAAGACGCAAAAACGCTATCAATAAAATCCATGGGTACACTGGACCAATCGTAAATAGCTTGGAAAATGGTAAGTAAAATGATAAAGAAAATAAGATATCCCCAAACCTTATGGGTTAAAACCCTATCCAATTTCGTCCGCAAATCTTTGGCTTGAGAAGCATCAATTGTTTGTCCGTTTTTAAGAACATCATTTATAAACTGATATCTTTTAATGGTTTCCTTTTGCTGTAATCGTTTTAAATCGGCTTTACTTTTAGTCTTAAAATTAGCAATAGCATCAATTTCATTTCTATCAATTTTTCCGAAATTAACATCTTGCGTAATAACCAACCAAAGCTTGTAAACTAACTGATTAGGAAATGCTTTTCGTAAATTATCAAAGTAGTCTTTATCAATTTCTGACGTATCTAAACAAGGCGTTATAGAGATGTCTTTATAGTTGGCTATTAAATTTTTTAAATGGTCTATACCTTCATTTTTTCTAGTACTTATTAAAGCTATTTTGGTATTAAGACGCTCTTCTAAATGTTCAATATCCAAAGAAATACCTTTATAACGCATTCTATCGGCCATATTTATAACTAGAATGGTGGGGATTTCTAAATCTTTAATTTGAGTAAAAAGTAATAGATTACGTTTTAAATTTTCAACATCGCTCACTACAACAGCAACATCTGGAAAATCTTTATCGTTTTTATTAAGTAGAAGTTCAATGACTACGTTTTCATCAAGCGAAGACGCATTTAAACTATAAGTTCCTGGCAAATCAATAATATGAGCCTTAACGCCACGAGGTAATTTACAAACCCCCTGTTTTTTCTCTACGGTAATACCTGGGTAATTTCCAACCTTTTGGTTGAGCCCTGTTAAGGCATTAAAAACAGAGGTTTTTCCCGTATTTGGATTGCCAATTAAGGCCACATTTAATTGTTTACTCATAGCTCAATTTTTTCAATTAAAATATGAGAAGCCGTTTCCTTTCTGATGGCCAAATGCGTACCATTAATGTTTAAATACATGGGATCTTTAAACGGTGCCAACTGAACAAGCTCTACAAAATTACCTGGCAAACAACCCATTTCGAGTAGCTTCAAAGGTATATGCATTGAGGAAACATCGGTAATAATACCGCGTTCTCCCCGTTTAAGATGTGCTAATGTAATCCGCAAGCTTATTTAGATTGATTTTAAAGAAGCAAAAGTAGGTTAAAAGTTTAAAGTAACAAAGTTTAAAAGTTCAAAGTTTAAAAGTTCAAAGTTTACAACTTAACAACAAACAACTCAACAGTAAACATTATTTTTCCTTTTTAAGGATTTTAATATCATCGAGTAAACGTTCAATATCTTCAGGTTTAGTACCATCATAAAAGCCTCTGATTTGTTTCTTTTTATCAATTAACATGAAATTCTCGGTATGAATCATATCAAACGCACCGCCGTCACCATGATCTTTTACTGCCAGATAACTTTTTCTTGCCAACTCATAAATTTGCTTTTTATCGCCTGTCACTAAATTCCACTTTCTATCATCAACACCTTTTTCTTTGGCATAACGTTTTAATTGTTCAACAGTATCAATTTCAGGGGTAACGGTATGCGAAAGCAACATGACTTCATTATCATCCATTATTTCTTTTTGAACATCGGCCATATGACCAGTCATTATGGGGCAAATGGTTTGGCAGGTGGTAAAAAAGAAATCGGCCACATAAATTTTATCCTTATAATCGTTTTGGGTAATGGTTTGTCCGTTTTGATTAATAAGTTTAAAATCGGCAACTTTATGATATTTCCTTTGGCTTTGGATGGTACTATCAACCAACTCTGGATTTACCATTTCTGGCTGGTAAACAGGTAAAGGTTGATATACATTAAGAGTATTGTAAATTAATGTAACAATTATAATAGAAATAATGCCAAAAACAATAGCGAAAATTTTATACTCTTTGAAGAATGACAGCATTAAAACGGATAAAAATTAAATTAATGCAAAAATACAATGAAATAAAAAGATGTACTACCACGTAATGGCTTAATTTCTTGTTAAAACATGCCACTATTTATAATTAGCTTTTTAAAGTTGGTTTAAAAGATTACTTTTGTGCGGTTATAAAAAATCGATTGCAGATATATGGAGTTTGTTATTAAGATATCACAGTTTTTATTAAGTCTTTCTTTACTAATTGTCCTTCATGAATTGGGGCATTTTATCCCTGCCAAATTGTTTAAAACAAGGGTGGAGAAATTCTATTTATTTTTTGATGTTAAGTTTTCATTGTTTAAAAAGAAAATAGGTGAAACCGTTTATGGCATAGGTTGGCTGCCTTTGGGCGGTTATGTTAAGATATCGGGCATGATTGACGAAAGCATGGATACCGAACAAATGGCCAAAGAACCCCAGCCTTGGGAATTTCGCTCCAAACCCACTTGGCAACGACTAATCATTATGTTAGGTGGTGTTACCGTAAATTTTGTTTTGGCCTTTATTATTTACATTTTTATGGCTTTTGCTTACGGCGATGAAGACATTTCTGCCTCTAGCATTAAAAATGGCTATTGGATAGACAATCCATTGCTTGTTGATTTAGGCTTTAAAACCGGTGATAATATTGTAGCAGTTGGAGATACCAAAATAGTTAATGAATCTGATATAAAAGCCAACATTTTAGAAGCTAAAAAAGTAACTATTGAAAGAGATGGTGTTGAAAAAACGATTCATTTACCTCAAGACTTTTTAGGACAATTATCTACAAGCAAAAACCGTAGTTTATTTGAAGTTAGAATACCTTTTATGGTTGGTGAAGTTTCAGATAGTTCTAAAAATAAAAGCGTCGATTTAAAAGAACGGGACATTATTACTTCAATTAATAACACTGAACTTAAACATTTTGATGAGTTTAGTGCATATTTAAGCACTTTAAAAGGTCAAACTGTTACAGCTACTGTTTTACGTGGAGACCAAATTTTATCTAGAGAGTTGCAAGTTGATAAAAATGGCAAATTAGGCATTTATCCAGCAACAGATCCTAGACGTTTTAGTGAATTAGGTTATTTTGATATTGTAAAAAAAGAATATTCTTTAGGTGAAAGTTTTGGTGTTGGATATGATAAATTTACTGGTCAGATTAGCTCTTATTTCGGACAACTAAAGCTAATTTTCAGTCCGAGTACAGGTGCTTACAAAGGCGTTGGTGGTTTTAAAGCCATTTTTGATATTTTCCCAAACACTTGGAGCTGGCAGGCCTTTTGGTCTATTACAGCCTTCTTATCCATTATGCTTGCTGTTTTAAATTTATTGCCAATTCCAGCTTTAGATGGTGGACACGTTATGTTTTTGCTTTACGAAATGATTTCAGGTAGAAAGCCTGGAGACAAGTTTATGGAATATGCCCAAATGGTTGGTTTCTTTATACTTATAGCCTTGGTTCTTTTTGCCAATGGGAACGATATTTTTAAAGCTATTTTTAATTGATATTTTTTTCAAATTATGTTTGCAGAGTATTAAAATATACATATATTTGCGCTCGCAAAAGCGAAAAGTAACACTCCTCCTTAGCTCAGTTGGTTAGAGCATTTGACTGTTAATCAAAGGGTCCTTGGTTCGAGCCCAAGAGGGGGAGCAACATTAAACCCGGTATGAAAATATCGGGTTTTTTTATACGCATATTTTTGGGCGAGAAGTTTATCCTGAGCGCAGACGAAGGAAGCCCAAGAGGGGGAGCAACATTGAGAAACCATCTAAGAAATTAGGTGGTTTTTTTATGCCCTAACCCTTCACGGTTATTACATTCTCTCATTATTTTCCCAATTACTCAAAACACATTCAAACTTCAATAACTATCCAATAATTTAATAAGACAGTAAATATTGAAAGAAATATTTTAACAAATAAATCCATTTCTTATCTTGTGTTCAAATAGCACAAATGTCAAATCCAATTCAGTATAACTTTAGTCCAGGGCCGGCACTTTTGCCAAAAGAGGTTTTCAATCAAGGTGCACAAGCCTTGGTTAATTATAATGAATCTGGTTTATCTATTGCTGAAATCAGTCATCGTTCCCCTATTTTTGTGTCATTGCTAGAGGAAGCAACACAATTAATCAAAGAGCTTTACAAGATCCCTTCCCATTTTGAAATTATTTGGGTGCCCGGTGGCGCTTCTTCCCAATTGGCCATTGCACCTATGAATTTATTAAAAGAAGGTGAAAGCATGGCTTTCATCGAATCGGGCTATTGGGCAAAAAAAGCTATAAACGCAACAAGGGAAATACTAGCTGTTGAAATATTAGCGTCCTCAAGTGGGAATTCATATAGTAAGCTACCAGAACTAAAAAGTACGGAATGCCGTTCTAAATATTTGCACCTAAGCTCTAATGAAACTATTGAAGGTCTTCAATACTCCGAATATCCCGACGTTGGTAAACCTTTAGTCTTGGATATGACCTCCGATTTTTTAGCGCGGGACATTCCGTTCGATCGCGTCGCCGTTGCTTTTGCATCGGCACAAAAGAATTTTGGAATCGCAGGTATAACCTGTGTATTGGTCAACACAAACAATCTGCTCGATGACAAAGATTTGAAAATTCCATCCATCTTTAACTATCGTACACATATTGCAAATAAATCGCTTTACCATACCTTGCCCACTTTTGCCCTTTACATGTCGTTATTGGCTTTAAGATGGATTAAAAACAAAAGAGGCTTACAGCAAATGCAGACGAATGCTACGGAGCGTTCATCCTTACTTTACAAGGTGATAGACGAGCACCCAAAATTAAAATCGATAACCTTAGAAAATCGCTCTAAAATGAATGTTTGTTTTAAAACAAACACGGCTTTAGAGGAAGAACAATTAAAAGCGCTTTTTAAAGAAAATAACATCACGGGAATTAACGGATTCCCAACCATTGGGGGCTTTAGAGCGTCCATGTATAACTTTATGCCAATAGAATCTGTTGAATTACTGTGCAAAATACTAAACCAATTTTGAAATGAAGATAATTATTGCAGGCGGCGGTATTGGGGGGCTTGTCGCAGCCATAAGCTTACATAATGCGGGCCACAACGTAACCGTTTTTGAATCAACAAAAGAGGTAAAGCCATTGGGTGTTGGCATTAATTTGTTGCCGCATTGTGTGTGTGTACTCGATAATTTAGGCTTATTAAATGATTTAAAAAAGCTCGCGGTTGAAACCAAGGAACTCGTTTACGCCAATAAACATGGACAATTTTTTTGGCAAGAACCTCGGGGCATGTATGCGGGCTATAAATGGCCTCAATTTTCAATCCATAGGGGTGAATTTCAAATCTTACTATGGAACAAAGCAGTTGAAATTTTAGGGGACGATTGTATATACCCAGGACATCATATTTCTTCATTCGAACAAGACGAAAACAGTGTTACGGCTCATTTTATTGATAAAGACAGTGGAGAAATTATACATTCTGAAACCGGAGATTTACTGATTGGTGCCGATGGCATTAATTCTAAAATTAGAAGGCTCCTCTATCCCGATGAAGGCCCTGTGGTTTATTCAGGAAACGTATTATACAGAGGAACCGCGGTAATGAAACCCTTTTTGACAGAAGCCTCTATGGCAATGATTGGCTCTATGAAACAAAAAATGGTGGTTTACCCCATTAAAGATGCTTACGATGAAAACGGAAACCAACTTATTAATTGGGTAGCCAATCTTAAAGGCGGATTAGGACAAACACTTACTGAGCAGGATTGGAACAGGCAGGTAGACAAAAAACAACTACTGGAAAAATATGCAAACTGGAAGTTCGATTGGTTGGATGTGCCTTATATGATTGAACATTCTAATTCCGGAATCTTTGAATTTCCTATGTCCGATAGAGACCCTTTAAATCGTTGGAGTTTTAATCGGGTAACGCTACTGGGCGATGCAGCGCACCCCATGTATCCCATTGGATCCAATGGCGCTTCCCAAGCTATTTTAGATGTGGAAGAATTAACGAACGCTTTAAATCGATTTGAAAGGCTTTCCGAAGCACTGGAGAATTACGACAAGATCCGTATAGAAGCAACTGCCAAAGTGGTGTATCAAAACAGAAAAAAAGGCCCAGATATTATTATGGATTTGATGGAAGATCGTTTCCCTGATGGCTTTAGTGACAATGAAATTCCTCGTGAAGAACTTGAAACCCTTATGGAAAAATATAAGAAAATTGCTGGTTTTGACAAAGAAACCCTAAATGCCAAATAACGTATTAATAAAAATTTGAAAAGTGTTATGAAGCACAACATTTTTAGAAGTTTAACAGGCTACCAATATGTGGTGATTGCCATTTGTTTTCTTTGCAATATGCTGGATGGCATGGACGTGCTTATTATTTCATACGCCGCTCCAGCCATTGCAGAGGCCTGGCGTTTATCCCCAGAAGAATTAGGTGTTATTTTTAGCAGCGGCCTCATTGGAATGTCTGTTGGAGCGGTCTTTCTCGCTCCTTTTGCTGATAAACTGGGGAGAAAGCCAATGATGCTGCTCGCACCTCTTATTATGGGTATTTCAATCTTTCTAACTTCTTATGCGCATTCGATTAATCAATTGATGCTGCTTCGTTTTATAAGTGGCATAGGAATAGGCATTATGATGGCAACCACGGCGTCCATCACCGCAGAGTATTCCCCTAAAGAAACCAGAGGATTTTGGGTAAGCTTTGTAGTGGCGGGCTATCCCGTGGGCGCCGTTATAACGGGATTGGTTTCATTTTCAATCATTGATAATTATGGGTGGGAACACCTTTTTAAGATTGCCGGTATTGCTTCATTAATTGTTCTGCCAATTATAGCTATTTACCTAAAAGAACCTACTATTGAAAAAACAACGTCTGAACCAAATAAAATAGCCGTAAATTCACTTTTTGAAAAGCAATATCGACTAAATACCATACTTTTATGGACTGCTTTATTTCTATGTTTTACAACCCTTTACTTCTTGTTGAACTGGATTCCAAAACTGGCTTCTGATGCAGGGCTTTCCGCAAAACTTGCCATTTATTCTGGAACTATATTTAATTTCGGAGCCATTGTTGGCATACCCATTCAAGGATGGTTATCTACTCGTTTTGGACTTAATAAAACGGTTGGTAATTTATTGATTATTACATCTGTGTTTCTAGCAACATTTGGATTCTTTAAAGAATCTGATTTAATGATTGTTAACTTGTTTTTAATAGGTTTTGGCATTCAGGCAGGGTTTGTTGGGCTGTATGCCATAGCAGCAAGTTTATACCACGCTAGAATAAGAACAACTGGGGTAGGTTGGGCAGTAGGCCTTGGAAGAATTGGAGGCATTATTGGTCCGGTTTTAGGTGGCGTTTTAGTGGGATTTGGTTTTGGTATGATGGAGAGTTTTATTGCTTTTGCTCTCCCGGTTTTCATTGCAGGAATTCTAACCCTTAGAATAAAATATGAATTAAAATAAAAACAATTCTATTAAAGAGCTAAAACCCACTTTGTGCTCAAGCTCTTTTAAAAAATGAAGACTTTACAGAAATGTAAGGTCTTTTTTGTTATTAACCAGATTGTTATGATCTAACGCAAAATCTTAAAAAAGATTAAATAATATATTGCATCCCCTTAAACCTTTATATTAAATCTTTATCTAAGTATTATAATCATCAATCTTATGAATACTAACTTCCTAAAAAGCAAAGCATCATTTTTAGTGTTCTTGTTTTCAGTCATTTTATTAACCAGTTGGAATCTTCCAATAAAAAACAAAGAAAAAAACAGCACCGTTTTTATATCCCATTTTGAAAATATATTGGGAACCTCTTTTGAGATGAAAATAAAGACAACCTCTAACAAACAGGCAGGGATTGCAGAAAAAATTGCTCTAAAAGAAATAAATAGACTTTCTAAAATATTAAGTGCTTATGATACCCAAAGCGAATTTAGCATTTGGATGCGTACCCAAAACACCCCTATGAAAGCATCCAAAGAACTTATAGAGGTTTTAAGTTTATTTGATACATGGAAACAACATACCAATGGTGCTATAAATCCTGCTTTTGAAGTTGTTAGCCACATCTGGGAAAATGCGGAAAACACACAAATTTCACCCTCAAATAACGAATTACAAATCGCTATAAATAAGGCCAATAAAAAACACTGGGAAATTGATTTTATAAATGGAACAATTACACATCTTACCACCATACCATTAAAGCTAAACACCTTTGTAAAAAGTTATATTATAGATCGTGCCACACAAAAAGTAATGGATAATACTGACGTGGAAGGTCTTGTGATGAATATAGGAGGCGATATTTTGGTTGCTGGCAATCAAAACGAAACCATAGAAATTTCCAACCCAAAAGCCAGTGCCATTAATGATGCTTCCTTAGATGTTGTTAAAATTCAAAATAAATTTATTGCTACCAGTGGAAATTATAAAAGAGGCCATCTCATTAAAAATGAATGGTATTCACACATCATTAACCCAACAACAGGTATGCCGGCAGATAACATTATATCGGCTTCTGTTATCGCAAATAATGCTACCGATGCTGGCGCATTAGCTACCGCCTTTAATATTATGCCTATTGAGGAAAGTGCTCAATTGGCTAATCAGTTTCCAGATGTTGCCTATCTTATTATTAACAAAAATGGTAAACGAATTGAAAGTGATAATTGGAAATCGGTTGAAGTAACCAAACAAATTAATACGGATATTACCGTTGCCAAAGATGGCCAGTGGAATCCGGCATACGAATTAACCATCAATTTAGAATTAGCTCAATTTAATGGCCCTTACAGAAGGCCATTTGTTGCTATTTGGATTGAAGATAAAGACAAAACCCCAGTAAGAAACTTATTGGTTTGGTATAATAAACCAAAATGGCTGAGGGATTTGAAAGCTTGGTACCGAGCTAATTATGCAACTTTTAATGTGGAATCACAAACCATTAATTCCATATCGAGTGCCACAAGACCTCCTGGAAACTACGCTATTAAATGGGATGGCAAAAATGATAAAGGTGAATATGTGAAAGAAGGCACATATATCGTAAATATTGAAGTTGTTAGAGAACACGGCACCTATCAATTAATAACCCAAGATATCAAGATAAATAATAAAGCTAATAAAATTGAGTTGGCTAAAAACCCTGAAGTAGCTTCTGCTTCTTTAGAAATTAAAAAGAAATAAAATGGCTAAGAAGTTTATAGCTAAATATTCTAGATGGCTACACATTTATCTTTCCATGATTAGTTTTATAATTGTATTGTTTTTTTCAATTACAGGGCTAACGTTGAACCATGCCGATTTTTTCCAAAAAAACACTTCCATTACGCAACATAAAGGCACCTTAGAACCTAATTGGGTAAATGCTACGGACACATTGAAAATTAAAAAGCTTGAGATTGTAGAACACTTTAGAAATAACTATAAAGTAAAAGGTGCTGTTGCCGATTTTAGCATTTATGATAGTGAAATAAGTGCTACTTTTAAAGCTCCAGGCTATGCTGCTGATGTGTTTATAAATCGGTCTGATGCCAGTTATTCCTTAATGGAAACCAATCAAGGTTTAATGGGTTTTTTTAATGATTTACACAAAGGAAGGGATACTGGTAAAGCATGGCTTTGGGTCATTGACATATCTGCGATTTTAATGACCATAATTTCACTATCAGGTCTTATCTTATTGCTATATATCAAGAAAAAAAGGTTGGCAGGGATTGTATTACTTTTTACCGGATTGGTTATAATTTATGTCATCTACCATTTTTGGGGGCAATAATAACCTTTGTAAACAGGATTAAACCAAAACTTAACTCAACATAAAACCTACTGCAAAGCTATATTTCTATTGTTAGTTAAATATTCTTAAGAAACCTTTAGATTAGCTTTTTAATGATTTTTTTGTTTTTCATTTGCTTTATTAGGCAATGTTTTAAAACCCATATTAAAAAGTGTAAATCCAAAAACATCTGCATATTCCTCAATGGTTTTGCTCACAGGCGTCCCGGCACCATGACCGGCATCGGTTTCAATGCGTATTAACGTTGGATTATTACCAGACTGTTTACTTTGTAATTCGGCTGCAAATTTAAAACTATGTGCTGGTACCACACGGTCATCATGATCGCCAGTGGTTATTAAAGTCGCAGGATATGCTACACCGGCTTTCACATTATGAACTGGGGAATACCCTTTTATATACTCAAACATCTCTTTGCTTTGTTCGGCTGTACCATAATCGTAAGCCCAACCCGCGCCTGCCGTAAATGTATGGTAGCGTAACATATCTAAAACCCCAACGGCTGGCAATGCCACTTTTGCTAAATTAGGACGCTGAGTCATCACGGCGCCCACCAATAAACCTCCATTGGAGCCACCTCTTAAAGCCAAATAATCTGAGGCCGTATAGTTGTTATTTATTAAATATTCCGCAGCGGCAATAAAATCATCAAACACATTTTGCTTTTTCAGTTGTATTCCTGCGTCGTGCCAATTACGACCATATTCGCCGCCTCCACGTAAATTTGGTATGGCCAATATGCCCCCTTGTTCCATCCAAATAGCATTGGGGATACTAAAGGTTGGTGTTAAACTGATATTGAACCCTCCATATCCATAAAGGATTGTTGGGTTTTTTCCATTAAGCTCCAGTCCTTTTTTATAGGTAATCATCATAGGTATTTTTGTACCATCTTTTGAATTATAAAAAACCTGCTTGCTTTCATAATTATCACTATTGAAATCTATTTTTGGCGACCAATATAATTTGGTTTCACCTGTTTTGGGATTCAACGAATAAGCCCTAGAAGGTGTATTGTAGTTGGTAAATGAATAGTATAATGTTATATCTTCTTTTTTTCCAGAGAAACCAGATACAGTCCCTAATCCAGGCAACTCTATATCTCTAATTAATTTACCATGGTAATCGTATTGCTTTACTTTAGATATGGCATCTACCATATATTCGCAAAAAAAATAACCGCCGCCAACCGAAACATTTAATACATGGTCTGTTTCAGCTATGACATCAACCCAATGTTCTGGGGTTGGATTGGAAGCATCAACTTTAACGATTTTTTTATTGGGCGCATTTAAGTTTGTTACTAGATATAATGTGCTATCATAATTTTCAATGATAGACGTATTGCTTTCCGTATCATTCAAAATGCTTATAAACGGACTATTTTTGACTGATAAATCTTTAATTAAAAGCTTATTCCCTGATGTTGAAATTCTAGGTGTTATAATTAAAAACTTATCATCTTCAGTAACATGGGCATATATATACCGATGTTTTTCCTCTGCCGTCCCTCCAAAAATCAATACGTCTTCTTTTTGGGACGTTCCTAATTTATGGTAATATACTTTATGCTGGTCTGTTTTAGCTGAAAGCTCGCTCCCTTTAGGTTTATCATAACTAGAATAATAAAAGCCTTCGTTTTTGTACCAGGATATTTGAGTGAATTTCACATCAATTAAAGTATCCTCCACAATCTTTTTACTTTCAGCATCCATAATTAGAATTTTTCTCCAATCACTGCCGCCTTCAGAAATAGAATATGCTACAATACTACCATCTTTTGAAAAGCTTAAAGCGTCTAATGATGTAGTGCCATCTTTTGAAAACGTGTTTGGGTCCAAAAACAGCTGTTCATCTTCAGTACCAATCTTTTTCCTGTAAATAACATATTGATTTTGTAAACCATTATTTTTGGAAAAGTACATGTAATCGCCTTCTTTAAAAGGGGCACTTACTTTTTCGTAATTCCAAAGATTTGAAAGGCGTTCTTTAAGTTCCTTTCTAAAAGGAATGTTTTCCAGATAATTACTTGTA
>NCDW01000277.1 GCA_002280395.1 Flavobacteriales bacterium 32-35-8 | reverse complement strand
TTAAACATCATGATATTAAGGTTGAAGGTGATTTTTTTCAATATATAAAGCAGTATTCAGTTCGATTAAAAACTATTGTAAATAGAGTAAGACCCAATGTTATTTGTGTATGTGATGATGGCTTAAAGGCATTTTTTCTTCCAATCATTTTAGGAAAACCTTGTCCGATGATTTACGAAAGACATGTTTCAAAATTGATAGAAATTAAAACCGACTCACAAAGTTTTTTTAAAAAAATTAAGTTAAAAGCAAGATTTACTTTGATGGAACTTTTAGCTAGCTCATATAATCGTTTTGTAGTATTGACAAAAGGAAATACTTTAGAATGGAATTTAAAAAATATAGAAATTATTCCAAATCCATTGTCATTCTATCCAGAGGAAGTTTCTGGCTTACAAAATAAAACTGTAATTGCTGTGGGTAAGCATTCTTTTCAAAAAGGATATGACCGATTATTGCAAAGTTGGAAATTAGTGAATCAAAGGAATCCCGATTGGAAACTGAAAATTTATGGAACAATTGATGAAAATCAAGGTTTAACCGCTTTGGTTGAACAATTAGGGATAGAAAAAAGTGTTGAGTTTTATCCACCAGCCAGAGATATTGAAAAAGAATATTTAGCAGCTTCTGTTTTTGTTTTATCTTCAAGATACGAAGGATTTGGAATGGTGTTGATTGAAGCTATGGCTTCTGGAGTTCCTTGTGTGTCTTTCGATTGTCCACATGGTCCAAAAGATATAATCACTCATAATCAAGATGGGTATTTGGTTCAAAATGGAGATGTAAATGGTTTAGCAGTTAGTATAAATCAATTGATAGAAAATAGTAGCTTACGTGAATCAATGGGGAGAACAGCAAGAGTAAATGTAAATCGTTTTTTAGCTGAGACAGTAATGAAGCAATGGGACGAATTGTTTAAGGAGCTTGTTGTATGAGGATTTTATATTGTACAAATCAGCTCTCTACACATGGAGGTATAGAAAGAATTTTATCGCAAAAGATTAATTATTTATTACAACAAAAGCATTATGATGTGTTTTTAACCACTTTTGAGCAATCAAATCTTCCTGATGTTTATCCATTAGACAGTAAATTATTTCGTTTTGATTTAGATATTAATTATCATAGTAATCAAAGTTATTTTCATCCTAATAATTTGCTTAAGATAGTAAAGCATTATTTTCAAATGCGAAGGTTGATAAAAAAAGTACAACCTGATATTATTGTTTCGGTTAGTTATACACCTGAACAATTTTTTTTGCCTTTCATTGAAAGAAGAATACCCAAAGTTAAAGAATTACATTCTTCGGGTGTGGTTGTTGGAATTTCAAGAGATGAAGCCAAGAAATCACTGAAATCAAAATTGACCAGTATATTCAAGAAATATAATGCTTTGGTTTTGTTGAATAAGGATGAGATTCCCTATTTCGGAGGATGTAATACGATTGTAATTCCAAATTTCACTGACTTTGAATCCGATTTACCCGAAAATGTTGTCAGAGAGAAAACGGTTATTGCAGCTGGAAGAATTGCTCCCGTAAAACAATTTCATGAATTAGTTTACATTTGGAAAATAGTACATGAAGATTTTCCGGATTGGAAATTCAAATTGTATGGGGATGGTGATTTAAAACTAATCATTGAACTTCAAAATCTAATAAAAAGTCTTCATTTAGAATCCAGTTTTTTACTGATGCCTTCAATTAGTAATTTACAGCAAGAAATGCAAAAAGCATCACTATATGCTATGACTTCAGCAACCGAGTGTTTTCCAATGGTTTTGTTAGAAGCTCAGGTATGTGGGTTGCCCATTTTAAGTTACGATTGTCCTCATGGTCCCAGGAATATTGTTTCCAAAGGAATCAATGGATATTTAGTGAGTCTAAATGACCGCATTGCTTTTGCGAATAAACTGTCCGAACTGATGAGAGATGAAGTATCAAGAAGCCATTTTGAAAAAAAAGCAAAAGAGCATGTTGTCAATTTTTCAAAAGAAAAAGTTATGGCTGAATGGATTGATTTGTTTACCCAATTAAAAATAAAAAATTGAATACTTTAGTTCCTTTAGAATATTATACTTCGACCTATTTTAATATACTGTTGGTAATGGTTGTATTTACTTTTTTTAGATCTACTTCAACATCAATTAATTCTGCTAAGAATTTAGGGAGTGTAAAATCAATAGGAGGGTTCTTATTGTTATTTGTAGTTTCTTATATGGGACTAAGACCTATTAGTTTTCGTTTTGGGGACATGATAATCTATAATCAATCCTATGAAAACTATCTTTACGGGATGCCTTTTATCCCTGCAAGTGATATTATTTTTGAGTATTTCATGTACAACTGTGCTCAAGTAATGACTGCTTCCATGTTTTTTCTTTTTTGTACTTTATTGTACGTCTTACCTTTGTGGGCAGCTTGTAAAAAGTGGTTTGCAGCGTATAATTATTATGCCTTTCTGGCATTAGTTGCTTCTTTTTCTTTTTGGGCGTTTGGAACTAATGGAATTCGGAATGGTATTGCGACTTCTATTTTTTTATATGCCATATCAAGAGATAAAATCGTTTTCAAAGTTATTTTTATACTCATTGCTATAGGTTTTCATAAATCAGTTGTTATTCCTACTGCTGCTTTAGTATTAACCTATTTTTATGCCAATCCTAAGAAATATTTTTATGGCTGGTTAGCTTGCATTCCTTTGTCGTTAGTCTCAGGAGGTTTTTGGGAAGGATTGTTTGCTGGTTTTATGGCTGATGACCGAGTGAGCTATTTAACAGGAACCAATGAGCAGGGAGAATTTTCCAGTACAGGTTTTCGATGGG
>NCDW01000276.1 GCA_002280395.1 Flavobacteriales bacterium 32-35-8 | reverse complement strand
AATATTGAATATCCATCATTAAAAGGAACCATCTTTTTAACTTATAAATCTATTGATAATAATCCTAAAAATTTAACGGATTTTCTGCGTGATGCTCAAAAATTCACTACAGAACATATGATTAAAGCAGATGAAATTCCAGTGTTCCCTTATGAAAATAAAGAAAAAAAAGTATATGGCATGTTTTCCGAATTAAAAGGAAATGTCGCATCACAAGCACAGTTTTATGTTACCGATAGCATCAATCATTTTTTAACAGGCTCACTATATTTTTATGCCAAGCCCAATTATGATTCTATTTTGCCCGCAGCAAATTATTTAGGAAAAGATATTAAGCATATCATGGAAACGGTCAAGTGGAAAGAATAAACACCTGATTTATTTTAAAAGGTCTTGAGCATTTTTGATACTTGAATTCATTTTATCACGTAGTGCTTTTACTTTAACTTCTTCTTCATCTAAAAACCTTTGCTTTTCGTCCGTTAAATCCTTTCCTTTTAATATTTCATCAGAATCAAAACGCTCGCCAAAGCCTTTCATCCAATCCATCATGGCTTTATGGGAGTCTTTTAAATCTTGACTAGCATTTATTAGTGCTTCGGAAGAATCGATTTCTTTTATTTTTTCATCAATCTGACTTATTAAATTGCCAATCGTTCCCATTTTTGGCATCACTTCGTCATGAACCGCTAAAACCTCTTGCATTTGGGTTTTTTCATTGGTTGAAGCTTTGTTTTCGTTTTTACAGCTTATAGTTATAAGCATCATGAAGAAGGCGGCAATTGTAAATTTTAACATGGTCATTTTATCGGAATTTAATTGAAACAAAGTTAAGGAATAAAGTAAATAGACTTTATACTTTGCATATTTAACTTTTTACTTCAAGAGGCAAACGCCTTATTATTAAATATTTAATAGCTAAAAATTATTATAAGACATATTTTTTCACGAACTTTAGTAGATTGGTAATTCTAAAAATTTTTGTATTATGAAATCTTCTGCATCCGTAGCACTTAAATATGGTGTTTTTACCGCACTTACCTTAATCATATATTTTTTGGCATTAAAATTAATAGGGCTTCATAATAACCCATGGTTTAGAATATTTAACGGGCCTATTATGGGATATGCTATTTATGTGGCAATTAAAAACCACAAAAGTGCTAGTGGGACCGAATTTGATTATGGTAGCGGTTTTAAAATTGGGCTCTCAACGGGATTTATTGCAACCGTTTTATTTGCTGCTTTTATGTGTATTTATATGTTTTATCTAGATACTGCATTTACCAATAATCTACTTAAAAATTGGTTCTCTGATTTTGACTATGGAAGCGGTATTTTAGTTTTCATAATCCTAATAGAAGGACTAGCATCTACAGTTGTTTTAACACTTACTTGCATGCAACTTTTTAAAAACAGCAGAAATATTATTCAAAACAAATAAAACATTTGCAGTTTAATTAATTAGCAGTATATTTGCACCCGCCTTTGCCTACGGGCAGGCTCATTTTTGAACAAAATTAATTAATAAAACGTTACGCTATGTACGCAATTGTAGAGATAGCAGGGCAACAATTTAAAGTTGTAAAAGACCAAAAAGTTTTTGTTCACCGTTTGCAAACAGAAGAAGGAAAGCAAGTTGCTTTTGATAATGTTCTTCTTATTGGTGATGGTGACAATGTAACTGTAGGCGCCCCAGCTATAGACGGAGCTCAAGTAGGAGCAAAAGTCATTAAACACCTTAAAGGTGATAAAGTCATCGTTTTCAAAAAGAAAAGACGTAAAGGATACCGTGTTAAAAATGGTCACCGTCAATCTTTAACTGAAATCATCATTGAAAGCATTGCTGCTTCAGGAGCTAAAAAAGCGACACCAGCAAAAGCTGAGAAAAAAGCAGAGCCAAAAGTTGAAGCTAAACCAGTTGCTAAAAAAGCTGCTCCATCTAAAGCAGATGATTTGAAAAAAGTGGAAGGTATTGGTCCTAAAATTGCTGAAACTTTAGCAGAAGCAGGAATCACAACTTTTGCCCAATTAGCAAATACTGATGCTGCTAAAATTGCTGAAATCATTGCAGATGTTCGTGGAAATCACGTAACAGATACTTGGCCAGCACAAGCACAATTAGCTGCTGATGGTAAATGGGATGAGCTAAAAAAATGGCAAGACGAATTAAATGGCGGTAAAGCTGAATAGTTACCGTTAACTTTAACAATATAAAAACTTAAGACAATGGCACATAAAAAAGGAGTCGGAAGTTCGAAAAACGGTAGAGAATCAGAATCAAAACGCTTAGGTGTTAAGATTTTTGGTGGCCAAGCTGCAATAGCTGGAAACATTATCGTAAGACAAAGAGGAAATACACACCATCCAGGTGAGAATGTATATTCTTCAAAAGATCATACATTACACGCACAAGTTGATGGCGTTGTGAAATTTTCAAAGAAAAAAGACAACAAATCTTATGTTTCTATTGAGCCTTTTGAGGTTTAAGAAATAATTCTCTTTTAAAATTTAAACCCTTTTTGGAAACAGAAAGGGTTTTTTATTTTACAATTCCTAAATTTATTTTCAAGCCTAAAATGAAATTATCGTATTTTTGAATGAACCGAAAAGCAATAATCATGAAAAGCATTTTAAAAGCTAGTTTAATATTTTTATTAATTATGAATGTTTCTGAAATACAAGCACAAGAACCTAACCCTGAATTCGACAATCATTTTACCCATGTTGTTTATTTTTGGCTTAAAAATCCGGATAGTGCAGAAGACAAAAAAGCATTTTTAGCATCACTTAAAAATTTTATGTCTAAAAGTGAATTTGCCAAAACCAAATTC
>NCDW01000034.1:13822-18558 GCA_002280395.1 Flavobacteriales bacterium 32-35-8 | reverse complement strand
GGGGATTTTAATTTAAAAGCTTTAATAATACCTCTTATACAAATCATCATGTTTGGTATGGGAACATCTATGAGTATTAAAGATTTTGCTGCCGTCATTAAAACACCTAAAGGTGTTATTATTGGTGTAGTTAGCCAATTTATGATCATGCCATTAATTGGCATAACATTGGCAAATTTATCAGGTTTAGAACCTGAGATTGCAGCTGGTATTATTTTGATAGGTTGTTCTCCAAGTGGACTTGCATCCAACGTCATGTGTTATTTAGCAAAAGCTAATTTGGCACTTTCCCTAACAGTAACCTCTATTACAACATTGTTGGCACCGTTTGTTACACCTGTTTTAATGAAATTATTGGCTGGTTCGCTTATAGAAATTGATGTATATGGCATGATGTGGGAAATTTTTAAAATGATCATTATACCAATAGGTGCCGGATTAATATTCAATAAATTATTAAGTGGTAAATCTCAATGGTTAGATAAGGCTATGCCAGTAGTTTCTATGGTTGGTATTGCATTAATTCTTACCATTATAACGGCTGCTGGTAGAGATAGCTTATTAGCAATTGGTCCGATTTTAATAGTTGTTGTACTAGTACACAACATGAGCGGTTACACTTTAGGCTACTGGTCGGCTAGATTATTTAAAATGCCAGAAAGCGATTGTAGAACAGTTGCCTTAGAGGTTGGAATGCAAAATGCCGGGCTTGCATCAGGTATAGCAACACAATTGGGGAAAATAGCAACTTTAGGATTAGCGCCAGCTGTATTTGGCCCTATAATGAATATTACAGGTTCTGCCCTTGCAAGTTGGTGGCATAACCGTCAACCGGAAGGGGAGCAACCAGAAGAGGTTGAATTTAAAAGACATTAAAAAACTAAACCATCATAACTAAATTAAGTATAATCAAAATTTCTAAAATATGTTAAAGTTTAAATTTCTATTACCTGCAATAATCATTGCATTTGGCTTTCAAGTTAAAGCTCAAAACGTACAAATAAGTAAAGAAGAGCTTATTACATTAACGCCTGAATGGAAAGGAGAACGTTTTCCTGACGGAAGGCCCAGAGTGTCGGATGATATCCTCAAAAGAATGAAATTTGTAACTATAGAAGAAGCTTGGGCCGTTATAAATGGTGCTGGTTACAGGTATCAAATAGCAGATGGTTGGGGGCAAATCATTAATCCTGATAGCGTGTTGGTTGGGCGAGCTTTTACCACGACTTTCATGCCTGGTCGTCCAGATGTCTGGAAAGCCATTGATTCCATTGGGAAAAAAGAAGGAAGGTTATCCCAGAATGTTTGGGGAGTTGAGCAATTGCAAAAAGGGGATGTATATGTTGCCGATCAGTTTGGAGCAAAAAAGAATGGGCCAACAATTGGAGACAGAGTAGGTACTGCCATTTATACAAAAACGGGTAATGGTATTGTGTATGATGGTGCGTTAAGAGATGTAGAAGGCATGAAGGAATTTGGTAGTTTCACTTCTTTTTTCAGCAGCTATGATCCTTCGTTCCATAATCCAGGAGGTGGACAAAACAGAGACTTAACTACCATGATTGTGGGTATTAACAGACCAACCCGCATACGTACTGTAACTGTAATGCCAGGCGATGTTGTATTAGGTAAACTAGGAGTTGTAGTTTTCATTCCTCCTCATTTGGCAGAACGTGTGGTAAAAAGTTCAGAGCTTGTTCGTTTAGAAGATATGTTTGGAATACTTCGTATACGTGAAGGTAAATATACAGCTGGGCAAATTGATACCAGATGGGCAGATAACATCCAAAAAGACTTTACACAGTGGCTTAAAGACAATGTTAAAAAGTTGCCTGTAGGAGAAGAACAGGTTAAGGAAATTATTAAAGAAAGAGAAAGTAGAACTCAGCAAACTAATAGTTATTAGTAAAAATAAAGCTGGCAACAATATTAAAGAACTTCATAAACACAGTTCTAAATAAAAACTAAATAAATACTAATTAATAAACAATTAAAAATGGCAAATTCAAATTCTAGGAGATCATTTCTAACCAAAGC
Source organism: Flavobacteriales bacterium 32-35-8 (assembly GCA_002280395.1). GTDB lineage: Bacteria > Bacteroidota > Bacteroidia > Flavobacteriales > Flavobacteriaceae > Confluentibacter. Next base: position 16,521 of record NCDW01000034.1, on the reverse strand, counting down.
CACTATGGCAGCGGCAGCAGCTCCATTAATAACATTCGGACAAGGGTATCAAGATGCCGTGGATAAGAATGAAAAATTATCGGCTCCATCAGATTTAAAAATAACCGATGTTAAATGTGGTTATATCGGCGGAAGTTTATTTGTAAAGATATTTACAGACCAAGATATATATGGTTGTGGTGAGGGTGTAGATGCGATTAATGGAACATACCATTTAGTGCAAAGTTTTGGTAGAAGGTTAAGGGGGCAAAATCCGTTTAACATGCACAAAATTTTTGAGGATATCCGTAGGGGAGGTCATTTTGGTGGTGGACAGTCTGGTATGTACGTTGCTGTACTTTCTGCTATTGAAACTGCCTTGTGGGATTTAACGGGAAAAGCTTTAGGTCTTCCTGTTTACCAACTTTTAGGAGGTAAGTTTAGAGATAAAGTAAGAGTGTATTGTGATACGGCACTATACCGCGTACGATTCCCTTCTCCTGAAGATTTTGCAACTGCAGCAAAAGATGCCATTAAAAATTGGGGATTCAATGCTTTAAAATTCGATTTAGATTACGCTTCCGATCCTGATAAATACGATCGTTATAACTGGACAGCAAGTAATGGTGAGATATCCAGAATGTATAATCAGTTAGCTGCGGTACGTGAGGCAGTTGGCCCTAAAGTAGATTTGTGTGTGGATATGCATGGGCGTTATGACCATGTCACTGCACAAACAATTGCTAGTAAAGTAGGAGATTTAAACCTAACATGGTTAGAAGAGCCAATTCCAGCAGAAAACTATGACGCCTTTAAAGCGCTTACAGCGGAAACCACTGTTCCAATTTCTGCAGGTGAAAATGCATATCTTGGACATGCATTTAAACAATTGTTAGATAACGGTGTTGATATCATCATGCCAGATTTACAAAAATGTGGTGGATTAGGAGAAGGACAACGTATTGCTAATCTTGCGAACTTATATTATGTTCCTTTCTCTCCACACATGGTGGCATCGTTCTTAGGCGCTATGGCTTGTGCGCACGTTTGTGCATCGGTACCTAACTTCCATTTAATGGAATGGCAGTCTTACTTCCATACTAATGAAATGTATAGAGAAATCGTTATTTTTGATGAAGAGGATTGGGTTAAGGATAGCTACGTTAAAGTATCAAACAAACCTGGAATTGGTGTAGATCTTAACATCGAGGCCATGAAAAAGTATGCTACTCGTAACGTACCATTTTTTGAATAATTAACGTTCAACTATAATTATTATTCAATAAAAAACCACTTCATTTTGAAGTGGTTTTTAGTTTGTAAAAGCCTTTAAATTTCAATTATTTTAAAGGCTTTATTTTTATGTTTCTGAATTGAATCTTCCCTTCAGTTTGGTTATTTCCCAATGCTTGCAAGGCAATAAATCCATCTGATAGTGTATCGCTGGTAGCATCGGCCGTTAAAATCCCGTTAGTCCAAACTTGAAAATGATTGCCTTCTACTTTAATTTTAAAAGTATTCCATTTATTAATGGTTTCAACAGCAACCAACGGAGCAGCGATAGGCACAATAGAACCCGTTCTGTTTGCTGGAGTTGCATTGGTATCTGAAATATTTACTTCATAACATTTTTCTGTGTTTATAACCCTTTCAGCACAATGAATATAAACTCCAGAGTTCATCGCTTCATTAGGGTTAAATTCCATTTCTAAGATATAATTATCATATTTTTGGTTAGTCATTACAAAACTATTTCCTCTGGTAATGCTGCCGTTTAAAACACCATCTGAAAATTCCCAAGTGCCATTTCCATTTTTATCCCAATCGGATGTGTTCTCTTGAAACAGAGCTTGCGAGTTTTTACATGAACTGTTTAAAATCAGCATAGTTGGAATTAGAAGATGTAATTTTGTTTTTTTAATCGAATTAATAAAGTTCATTTTTAATTTTTTAAGTTTAGTTAATATCTTGATTGAAGGACATTATTTCATTAGGAAAATAAAAAAATAAGTCTGTTCACAAAAAACTAATATAGGTATTTTTTATATATGCTTCAGTCGAATCTGCCGTTTTAACACGATACAAAACCATTTTTTTATAATTTCTAAAAGTTTATAAATATTGCTATTTTTTTAAATCTTAACTTTTTTGAAAGCAAGATTTATCTTAAAATGGTTATTTTTATAGCTTTAATCAAACTAAAAAACAAACTAATGAATTTGAAATCAACTAAAAGAATATGTAACAGTGTTTTATTAACTGTTACGATTTTTGCTTTCATTCAGTGTAAACAATCAAATACACCAGAATGGCAAGGAATTAACCAAGAATTAATCAGTCAGCATAACCTTTCTGTTAGAGAACTTACAGATTTGCCTAATAATGAGATAGCATCTAATCTTGAAGCTGGTAAAGTGAAAAATCTTGACAAGGTTGCAAGTCTAGAGCTTTCCAAAGGCGTTAATGCAAAAATTTTCTGGGGCACTGGTAATATGGTAAGTGTTGTGGAAATGGCAGCGAATAGTGAAATTCCAGAAACCGTTCTACCATCAGATTGTTTTATGTTTGTTCAAAAAGGTACAGTTAATGTATTAATTAATGGAAAAGCTGAAACACTTGTTAATATCCAAAGAGAAGAACCAGACGGAAGCCATAGCGGTACACCAAAAACAGAATTTGTTTACTTGCAAAAGGGCACCAAAATCAGCATCAAGGCTGGT